>CAJXVR010000107.1 GCA_913061285.1 uncultured Verrucomicrobiota bacterium
CCTCTTTCAGATTGTTGATCTGTGTGACGAGGGCGCCGACGGCTCTAAAGGCTGCATAGGGATAGCTGGTCTGCTCCTCGCCGTCCAAGACTTGCTGAATCGCTCTGCCCGTTCCGAAGGGGACACGCTGGGATGGTCTTGGGGATGGGTAGACGGTGGTGGTGTTGAGTTCGGAAATGGTCGCGCTGATCATTAGCTTCTGGAGAAAGTAGAAATCTTCTCCCGCCTTCTTTCGATTCATTCCTCCCTGTTGCAGATAATTCCGTGCTCGAACGCTCATCGACGAACCGATCGAGTGGTAGGCATAGGGAAAGCCAACGGTGCGCAGCGCTTCAACGTAGTATCTCAGGTGTAGTTCGTAGGCAGCGGCTGCTTGGTAGAGCTCCTTGCGGAGGGGTCCGGACAAAGGGTGTTCAAAATAGGTGCTACAGGCCGAACTTGTAGGGTTTTCCGCGAAGTGCCGAGCGTTCTCGGTCAGGAAATTTGGCTGGCACGAGCAGTCGGCATCGAAGCAGACGATGATGCCGTCGTCCAAGTGGCCTGCTGCGTAGAGGCGGTAGGCTGCTTCGTCCATGCCGATCTTTCGAGCAAGGCCTACTCCGGCATGTTTTTTTGGGAGATCGGGGAAGTGCTGCAAATGAAAGCTCAAGTGTGGCGTATTGTGTTGGCGAATCCACGCTGAGGCCTCGTCGATACATTCTTGGTTTTGGGCGTGAATGTTTGGTGCGTCTTTGGCGGACGCATTGACGATAATGAGGATTTCGACGGCCTGAGTTGGTCGCTCGCATCGATAGAGGCTTTCGAGCGTTCCGATGAGATCGGGTTCGTTGTGAGCGGGAATCACCACCACTAGGCTGAGATCTGGGGACGGGGTATCCCTCGGTATCGGGTCGGAAAACCCAAATCGGCGTTGATAGTTTGTGATGAGCGTTGTACTTGAAGGAATGGGCACAATAGGGCTGAGTAGGAGAATTAGTCGAAATATATGACCGCACAGGCGCCGTGAACGGGGATTGGTCTCGAACATGTGGGGGTAAAAAAGTCGATTTCGAGACTTGCTCGTGATTGATTGATAATTAAAGTTCCTCCCATGTTAGGAAAGTTCTTAGCGGCCTGCGGCGTTTACTTGGCTTTGGGAGCAGTGATTGGATGGTGCATTCTCTTTGTGATGCGCCCGGAAGGGGCAAAGATTTGGCCCTTGTGCCTTGTGGGGCTTGGTTATCTTGTTGCTGTCACCAGAATCGGCTGCGCCGATCACTAGGTTTTAGCGATTCAACGATTTTTCATACCGGCTCCTCGTAATTGAGGGCCGGTTTTTTTGTTCTCAGCTTAGGTAAGGATTGGGTGTGCTACCTTGCCTGCAACGTCAGTAAGTCTGAAATCCCGTCCTTGGAAGCGATAGGTTAGCTTTTCGTGATCGATACCCAGGCAATGGAGAATGGTTGCGTGGAGATCGTTGATGTGAAGGCCATCTTTGACAATATTGTAGGCAAAGTCATCTGTTTCGCCATAGGTCATCCCGCCTTTGATTCCTCCACCGGCCATCCAGAGGCTATAGCATCGAGGATGATGGTCTCGGCCGAAGCTGTTCTTGGTGATATCTCCTTGGCTGTAGGCTGTTCGCCCGAATTCACCTCCCCAAATGACGAGTGTCTCGTCGAGGAGCCCGCGCTGCTTGAGATCAGCGATGAGGGCGGCTGACGCTTGGTCGGTATTCTTTGCCTGAGTTCGAATTCCATTGGGGAGGCCCCCGTGGTGATCCCAATCTCGGTGAAGTAGCTTGATGAACCGGACGCCTCGTTCCGCTAGACGGCGAGCGAGGAGGCAATTGTTGGCGAACGAGGGCTTGTTCGGATCGGAACCGTATTGGTCGAGGACGGCTTGTGGTTCCGTTTTGAGATCCATTAACTCAGGAACACTTGTTTGCATCCGATAGGCCAGTTCGTACTGTTCGATGCGGGTGAGAATCTCTGGATCTCCGATGCTGGCATATTGACGCTGATTGAGTGACTGGAGGCGATCGAGCATGCGCCTACGTGTGCTCGAGTCGAGACCCTTTGGATTCGAAACGAAAAGAACGGGATCTCCCTGCGAGCGAAACTGAACTCCCTGATGATTGCTTGGAAGAAAGCCATTACCCCAGTAGCGCGATTGCAGTGATTGTCCTCCTCCGCCAGAAATCATGACGACAAAGGCTGGAAGGTTGCTATTCTCAGACCCGAGGCCGTATGAGGTCCAAGCACCGAGTGTCGGTCGTCCGGGTTGTTGATGCCCGGTGTAAAGATACGTGACGGCCGGATCGTGATTGATTGGGTCGGTATGGACGCCGCGAAGAAGGCAGATATCATCAGCGACCTTGCCTAAATGGGGGAGAACCTCTGAGAGTTCCATTCCAGAAGCCCCATGCTTATTGAACTTGAAGGGGCTTCCGGCGCAAAGATGATATTTTTGTCCACTGGTCATGCCAGTAATTCGCTGTCCCCGACGTACGGAATCGGGGAGCGGTTCACCGGTCATCTCGACTAGCTTGGGCTTTGGGTCGAAGAGATCGATGTGGGATGGGGCTCCGGATTGGAAAAGGTAAATAACCCTTTTTGCCCGTGGAGCAAAGTGTAAGGGATCGATGACGCCGAGTGACTTTGCACCGTCGGTTGCCGCTGCATTAGCTGCTGACGCGGTTCCGTCATTGAGAAGCGACGAAAGTGCGAGCGTGCCGAGGCTTGCTCCAGACCGCTTTAGGAAGGCGCGTCGTGCCAGTGCTGTTTGGAAGAAATTTTCTAGATCCATAGCCTTAACCCTTCGTGATGGTTTCGTCTAGGTTGAGTAAAATATTAGCGATGATTGTCCAGGCGGCGAGCTCACAGATGTCGGCATCGAGCGGTGGTGTTGAAACCCCAACGTGGACCAATTGATTTGCGGCGGGGCGATCCGATTCGAAGTGCTCCAATTCGATCGCATATGCCTTTGACATTTCGGCTAGCTCACGGTCGTCAGGCCTTCTTCCTAGGGCCACACGAAACGCGAAGGTAAGCTTTTCTTCCAACGTCGCTCCTCCCTCAGTCATCACCCGAAGTCCAAAGGCCCGAGCGGCTTCCACATAAACCGGATCATTCATGAGAACGAGGGCTTGTAGCGGCGTGTTGGTTTGGGGGCGTTTCACGGTGCACGTTTCTCTGCTGGGAGCATCGAAGGTGACAAAAGACGCGTAGGGAACGGAGCGTCGCCAATACACGTAGAGACCGCGACGGTAGTTACTATCTCCCTTGCTCTGAACCCATTTGCGGGTGCCTTGAAAAGCGACTTGCTCCCAGAGTCCGGGTGGCTGGTAAGGATAAACGCTTTCTCCCCCAATCTCTGGATTGAGAAGACCACTGGTCGACATGGCAAGATCCCGAATCGCTTCTGCTTCCAAGCGTAATCGGGGATAGCGAGCGAGGAAGCGGTTGGCAGGGTCTTGCGCTAGATGCTGAGGACTTACGATCGACTCCTGGCGGTAGGTTGCCGAGGTGACGATCAGCTTGTGCATGTGTTTGATATTCCAGCCGCTGTCGACAAATTCTCGGGCGAGCCAATCAAGCAACTCGGGGTGGCTGGGCCATTCGCCCTGGGATCCGAAATCCTCAGCCGTTTTGACGATGCCGGTGCCAAAGAATTGTTGCCAATAATGGTTGATGATCACTCGACTAGTAAGTGGATGGGTAGGGTCGACCAGCCATTTGGCGAGGTCAAGGCGGCTATCGCTCGTGTTTGGATTGGCAGGGAAGAGCGCCGATGGGACCCCGGGTTCCACTTTGTCTGCAGGATTGTTGTATTCCCCTCTGACCAGGACGAAGGTTTCCTTTCGTTTTTCACGGGAACCCATCACCATGGCGACGGGGAGTGAATTCTTGAAATTGTCGCGTTCCTTCCTTTTTTCATCGAGGAGTTTCTTCAACTGCTTGGCATCTTCAATGTATTGTTCGCGGTAATAGATTTGAACGGCTTCCGAGAGTTGATCTTTCCGTTGATCTGAGACGGCGACCAGTTCGGTGCGGATATTCTGAGGGAGGTTGACAAACTGCTCGACATCTCCGTCAGTGCTAAGGGCGAGCCGGAATTTTCCCAGCAGTCGTTTCTTAAGCGGTGAGTTGAAGGAAAGTGTTACTCTAATCGTGGTTCCCCCGGTCTCTCCAAAGGGCTTCTCCGCCTTAAACCAGGCGTACTCTCGGCGCGTCCCAATTTCGCCATCACCCCAAACGGACCAGCCCGTTTCAATCTTGTCATCGAGTGCTCCGCTGATCCCATATCGGGATCGATCGCGGCTTGACGCAGCCTTTGATAGTTTGACGGGTTTGATCTCAAGACTTGGATCGATCAAGTTGGCGCTGAGTTTGAGGGGGGCTTCGGTGGCATGAAGTTTGATGAGCAGGCGATTCGTTCCTGGTTCGAGGGGGACGAGATAGGTTTTCTTCGATTCCTGAGTCTCTTCTGCCGAGAGAAGCTTCCAGTTTGACCAGAGATGATGGTCTGCGTCTGTTTGTAGGGTGAGCTTAGCCTTCGTTGACTGGGCTACTGTTACCTCGCCGGAGAGGTAGTAGTAGCCCGTTCTCATTCGTTCTTCAGGGATCTGTTTGCTTAGCTGATCTGAGGCTTCCGACCAACGAAGATTATTCGGCGGATAGCTTGCAGAGAAATCAAGATTGCTCTCGGGTGTGAATGGCGTCTCGAGTTTGTTTTCCTGGTCATCGCTCGCGGTGTTCTCAAAAGGCCCAATACGGCGCCAAGATGTGATTTCTGGGTGTTGAGCCAAGTGCCCAAGCTCCGATTTGGATTGGGAGCGCGAGGAAAGTTCGAATCGGGTCAACACAAAGTCTCCAGAATCGGATCGGCCGGCTTTTCCGTGTTCCGTATTCTCTTGTGGCAAGGCTTCGAGGCGGACGGCCGTGATGTCGGTTTCTTCTGTGTGAAACTCGATTGTGTACTCGTCTTTGTCTGGGATTGAACCTGTCACATGAATGGTTCCTGTTGAATCCCAGAGGAGCTCTGAGGACTGTGATGAAGTGGCTGTCATCGGGACTTGAGTCTTCCAGTTATGAATTCCAAGTCGTTCTAAGTTCATCGACCATTTTTGTTGGGCCTCGTCATAGTCCTTGTTGCTCGGTTTTACGATGCCGGTATGGGCGAGCTTGAGTGCACTATGTTCTTGATTGAGTTCCTCGAGTTTCTTCTGTTGCTCGTCTGTGCTGAGCGATACTTGGGGTCTGGGGTTCTTCCCTCGATCAAGGCCGTCTTCGGGAACATTATTGAAGTAGGCGAAGAAACGGTAATAGTCCTTTTGCGAGATCGGATCGTATTTATGGTCGTGGCACTCAGCGCAGGCGAGTGAGGTGCCGAGCCAGACACGAGCGGTTGTATCCACCCTCCCGACCACATACTTGACGGAGTATTCCTCGGGAAGAGCGCCGCCTTCTGATGTTGTCATTTCGTTCCTGTGAAACCCCGTTGCGACGAGCTGATCCTTACTTGGGTTGGGGAGTAAATCTCCGGCGAGCTGCTCGATGGTAAACTCATCAAAAGGTTTGTTCTCGTTGTAGGCGTCGATGACCCAATCCCGCCAATGCCACATATCGCGATGCGAATCGTGGTGGAAACCTTGGGTCTCTCCATAGCGTGCAAGATCGAGCCAGTACATGGCTTGCCTCTCACCGTAGTGATCTGAATCGAGTAGTCGGTCGACAAGCGCCTCGTAGGCATCTTCGGAGTCATCCTCTAGAAACGCATCAATTTCTTCCACGCTCGGGGGAAGCCCGGTGAGATCGAGGGACACGCGGCGGATCAGTTTCGTTTTCGGGGCTTCAGCGGAGCTTGGTAGGTCTAAGGACTCCTGTTTGGCCTTGATGAAATGATCGATGGGGTTTTTTGCCCAGTTTGGTTCCTTCACCTCTGGAACAGAGGGCCGTTTGGGACTGATATAGGCCCAATGACCTTCCCAAGCGGCTCCTGATTCAATCCATGTTTTTAAGGTCGATTTTTGCTCAGTGCTCAGTGGTTTTCCGAAATCTGGTGGTGGCATCAGATCATCGGGGTCGGTTGCGTGGATCCGAATGACGAGCTGACTTTCCGAGGGGTGGTGAGGGACGATAGCTCGATCCCCCGACTTGAGAACCGCGAGCGCTTCTTTTTCGATGTCGAGTCGGAGACCTGCCTTGCGCTGGCCAGTATCCGGTCCATGACAGGCATAGCAATGCTCGGAAAGAATTGGACGGATATCTCGATTAAACGAAATTGTGCTCGGAGCATCGGCGGCGAGAACGGGAGACCATTGCATTGCAATGACGCAGACGAGGGCTGCGAGAACGGGGTTGATCCTAGAGCATGGTGTCGTCTTCATAGCCAAGGGGTTATCATCTCGAGATATGGTTATCGGGTCAAACAAACAGTCGTGATAGGTTGATTGGTATTAGATTGAATACGCTGTGAGAACCCATTCGGGAATCCGCGTTGGGCGTCGGGTGATGAGGTTGATGAGGACGTATCTAGATTCGCCTTCGCAGCAAAGCTCCGTGTTGGGAGCCGTTCGAGTGATTTCAAATCGCACGACCACGGTAGCGGCTTTGATTGCTTGGATCCATGTGGTGACCTTGAATTTCTCGCCAAGGCCAAGTTGCGCTTTGTATTGGATGCTGAAATCGCTAACAAACCATCCCAAGTCGTTGGACATAAACTCGTTCATGGAAACCCCGTAGCATCGTTCCATTTGATCGAAACGAGCAGCGAGGAGGTAATCTTGATAGCGGCTAGCATGAACGTGTTGAAAGAGATCCAAATCATCTGGGCGGACCGAGAAATGCGAGACGAACTTAGATCCGATGACTGGTTTTTGAGCTTTGGTGGAACGAGACACGGTAAGAGCGGATTGTGAATGGTAGTTCGAAGACGGGCTCTAGCGAGCGTCTGATTCGGGTGCAGGAACGGAGGAAATCATTTTCAATGCTTCCGCAATAAATATTTCGCCCGTCTGTTCTCCCAGGCTGGTGCGAGAAATGTAATCGTAGCGCTTGAAGCTATTCCAGTCGACTTTGGTCAGAATGTAGCCAAAGGCATCATTGGTTAGCCCAAAGAGCAAGTTGTGATCACCCCGCATATTTCGCTTAAGGTAGTAGCCAATGTTTGGGAGAGCCTCTCCGGGAATAGTTAGAATCTGGGCTGTCCCAAGGTTGATCAGGTTGACGGTCGTCGCAATGGACCGTTCCTCGCTTTGTGAATAGTTGAGGGGGGAGAGCTTCATTACTTGCCAAAGGAGATCGGACTCTACGGGAAAGCTCACTCGTTCCGCATGGACTGAGAGTGAGGGTGCATTCTGAATTGGGGCGCTGGAAACAATTCGCAAGGCTTCGTTCGCCAAGAGGGAACCGATCCGAACACATTCGTTCCAGGTTCGACTGTCTGAACCGTCGTCGTTGCGATTGTCTGCGGTAACCATGCCCCCTTGAGCGCCGTTCATAAAGATTCCGGTGCCACCGCCTTTGGCTTTGATTTGATCGTAGAGAGGTCCAACAAGGTCAGGACTGATGATGCCGGCGCTGGGACCCAGGACTTCGGGGTGGACGGCGTAATTCACCAAGGTGGCGAAGGGGATGTTTTGATCAGAAAGGAATTGGATGACGTCGCAACGAGGATCATAGAGATGTTCGGCGTAATAATTGAAGGCGATTTTTCCTTTTGCTTCTCCGGTGGCTATTTTGATCTTTGAAGGTTCCAAGGACTGGACGGCCTCATCAATCGCGTCCACGGTTTGATTAACAACTTCATCAAGATACTTGAGATCGGCTGAAAAGCCGCCTTTTCCGTCCGGAAAACCGTAAGCGTCGGGAGCGCTGTGCGTATGGGTGGCTCCGATGAGAATGCTGTTCTTCGGAATTGTCGTGGTGGCGTTCCGGATGCGGTCTCCCAGGACGGCCGGAAATCCGAGAAAATCGGTGCTGATAATGGCCGCTCTCGTCTCTCCTGATTCCATAACAAGAGCTCGGACGGTTAGCTCGCCTTTCTTGGTAGAGACGGCGTGGCTTGGACCGACGCCTCCAGATACCGGCAGGAGCGGATTCGGAGTGACGACTCGGGTCGCAATGCTCGCTTTGAAAATGGCAGCGGAGAGATCTCCCTGTGCGAGACCGACGAAGCAAGCGGCGACAAGCGTGAGTGAGCGTTTCCAGGTTGAAGGCGTCATGACAAGGAGTCTCAGCTAACTCCATGGACAAATTCAAGCCTCGAGAGAGACTTCGGAAATGTTCGGGGTCGTGTTGGCTGGGGGCAACTATTGGGCCGGAGTGATCGTGATATCGAATGACCGAGTTACAATCGTTCCGCTGTGCTTCACCTGGACCCAGAGACGATAATCGCCCGGCCTTGGGAAAGCGTAGGGAAAAGAAAGGTCTGCTTCCGGTGAACGATTTTCCAACTGCCACCACCTCTGAGTCGATTGCTCGACAGAGGGGAGTTCGCAAAAAGGATCAATCTGTCCACGGGCAACTTTCTGAGGGCGACCACTCGTTATCCGTGTTTCGAAGGCTTGGAGGGACGCCATGGAGACGTTGCCGCTAGGATGAAGATGACTAAAGACGGTACCGTCTCGCTTTTGAATCACCAGGTGGCTTTTCATTCCCATATAGGGCTCAAGATTGACGGGGGCTCCAGCGATGGTTCTTACTGAAAATTGAAGGGCAATTTCTTCATTCACAGACACCGTGGTTTTGTCCTGAAGTCGGTGGATTTCGATCAACGGTGGTGAGGCGATTTGATCGGAGGCCTCGATCATCCAAGAGTCGTCGATATCACTGCTAGTAAAGCTGCTGGACTGAGGTGCGGGAGGTGGGAGAGTGATCAAGTTGGTCAAAGTATGGCTGAAGCCAGTTTCGTGAGTTATGTCGGCAAAGATTCGATATTGGCCGGCGGGAAGATCAGGGATTGCAGTCTTAAAAATTTCCCATTCCGAGCGTGTCGGGTGAAGGTGGGCAAACGCCCGCGATTCTGTCTCGATCATGAACAGGTGCATGAGTTTTCCGTGATCGGGTAGCAGCGGCGATCCTTGGCGAAAACGCGGGTCGGAGATGGTTACGGTGAGTTCTTTGGGTGCTTCGCTACTGTCGCTACTGAGTGTCGCTTCAGCCGTCATCGGGCGGTAGAGGCGATTGTTCTGGTATTCCAGTTCCTCTGCGTCCCACCAGTTCTTCCCGGTGTAGATCAAAGCGAGAATCAGTATAAGCTGAATGCCGTAGGCGAGTCTGGCCCCCCAAAGACGTCGATTGCTGGCTTTGCTCCCTGCAGGGACAACAGCATCGCGCACTGCTCCTCCGACAATGCTGGCTGCGAGCAGAACTAGGAGCGTTGCCATTGCGGTGAGGATGAACGTCAGAATGCGAGGTAAGGGAAGGGTTCGAGTTGCTATCGCATCAAAGGGGACCATGGCCTCACCTTCTCCGTCGGGACCGGAGAGATTGATGACGACCGAATGGGCGCCGGACCGCATGAACCAGAGTTCTGCTTGAAACAATCCAGGCGAGCCTGGAACGGCAGTCGCTCTATCGGGAGGTGGAGCGCCTTCTCTTCCGCTATCATAGCGAACGGGCAAGGCTGTGACCTCGGTAACATTCCCGTCATGAACCCGAATATAAATCTCTGCCAATCCAGGGACGACCTCAGGTGGTTTGATAGTAACCCGAATGGGGTAGGGGCCGGCACGGGTTTCTAAGAAGACATTCTGAACGCCGATGTGGGCATGACTCTTTGTCTCAGAAAGGAAGAATCCGAGGGCGACCAGAAAGAACAAGCGAGGGAGTTGATGGATCGTCCGCATGATGTTTTTAATGGAAAACCTGATCGCCATCATTGTTCTAGCGTTGAACTTTGCGGAGCCATGAACCAATAAAAAGTCCGATGCGGCTGAAGCCAATCGAGAGCAGGAGTGCGACGCCGAATCCATGACGAATGTCCGGGTCGGAAAGATCGAAGGGGACGGCGTCCCAGAATCGGCTCCGGCTGGATTCGGAGGCTTCGGAATACCCCCAATGTTGATTGGCACCGAAAAAATGGTTCTCGGCCGCTGGGCTCAGCATGAATTCTGAGAACGGCCATTGGACGGCTATAAGGATGCTGAGGAAAACCAGTCCATAGAGCACGGAACGAAGCCAGTCTTTCCATGGGGCGTTTTCGTCACTGAAAAATCGTCTCAGCATATCGATGGCGATTGCGGGTGCGATCAAAAGTAAGGGGAAAGGCAAGGGGACAAAGTGATCGATGTGATTGTTGATCGGTCCCAGGAGAGGTTCGCCGGGAAAAAGAGGTAAAATCCAAACCATTCCCGCATAGATCAGCATGTAGACGCCGGCAATGGTGGTTGCTGCCCAGCGGTAGCCTGAAGCCCTCGAGAAAGCGAGGAGATAGAGAGGGAACCCGGTTGAGGAGACTTGATAGAAGAGCAGAGAATGTTGTTGGTTTGGGAAGCTCATCTCGATCTTAACCGTCGCATCCATAGCCACGAGAATCCCGGCCGCATAGAGGAAGAATCCCTTTCCAAGATGACTCGTCTCTGATCCGCCCGCATTCTGATATCTTAAAACCATGACGAGAGCGCCCATGACAATGGCCCACATTCCCAAGGCGAGAACAATGTGGGGAGGGCTCAAGATCTCAACGTCCAAACCATAGGCATTGTGCCACCAGTCATCAAAGGGAGCAGACGTGAGCATCGCCAGGGCGCCCCAGATGGAGATCCATGCTCCGAGCGGCCCCTTGAATCCCCACAATTTGACTTCAGTATCGTTGCCGTTGGCGGACTGAAAAAAGGTATGCTTTAGGACCAGCCATCCACAAGTCGCTCCCCCAAGTATTCCGCCGAGATAGATTGCCATGTGTGCGGGCGTCCAGAAGGTGTCTCGCCCGATTGTTCGGTGCCAGGAGATATCCCAAAGAACTCCGAGAATGATGCTGGTGGCCCCGGCGATAACCACATAGCAATGCCACGGGAGGGAACGGTTTTCCTGGACGTCACCGTGGGGAATGGATCCCATGGATTGCTCGCTAATCATTTCAGTGCTAGATCCTTAACATCGGATTTTGCGCTCGTAAAGCCGTAGTGTCAGTCGCATCGTATCAGGACGTGGCATTATCTTAGATGGATCCTGAAATCTACCAAGAGTATCGAGCCGTGGTGCTTGCCGGAGGGGGAAGCCGACGGATGGGGGAGGATAAGAGCGGCGTGACGCTTCGCGGAAAGCCCCTGCTCGTTTGGGTTGAGCAGGCGCTTGAATCGACTGGCATGGAGTGGAGCGTTCTACGTCACGATCTTATTCCGGGGTTGGGACCTTTGGGAGGCGTGTTGACGGCGTTTCACCAAGATGCTGAGAAGCCGATTCTTTTTCTGTCGTGTGATATGCCATTTCTGAATCGAGCCCTTCTTTATTCCCTAGTAGAAGCATCGAACGAAGCGAAGTCCTCAGCGTTTAGTGTTGTTTCAGAGCGAATCGGATTTCCCTTTCTCGTGCTTCCTGATCAAGCAGCAGTGGTTTCAGACAGACTCGATGCCGGGCGCCGGTCCTTGTCGGGGCTTGGAAAGGCAATTCCTTCTGCCTTTGTCGCTCCGAAAGAAAGAGATGTTTGGCGATTCCACAACATCAATTCGCCTCATGATCTTGAAATGGCCAAGGCCTATCTCAATCGTTTGGAGACGGACGATTTCCGGGAGTTTCCCGAATGCGTTGAGTGATCTTGGACAAATGGACGAAGGGGTATCATTCGGCAACTGTCCCCTTGTTTTTTGTTTGAAATGCGGATTATCGTCACGCCCATGAAGAATCTTGGAATTCTGTGGCTCATTGTCACGTTCGTGTCAGCGAATTGCGCCAGGGGCGAAACGTCGACACTGATTCTTCAGGGAGGCAATGCGATCAAAGGCGAACTGATTGCAGAGCGTCATTCCCAGGTGGTGATCGACGTCGGATATGATATTATTGTGGTTCCTAAATCCGCTATCTCAATGATCGAGTATGCGCAGGTTGAAGACCCTGGATCGAAGCCTCTCATTGAACCGGATGCGGTTCGCAGTCATGGGCTCTTTTATGAGCCTCTCCCTGATGGACAAACCGAATCCATCGCAGCGCTTGCCGGACGACTTGGAGAGTCAGTCGTGCAGATTCGAACTCCGAGCGGACTGGGTTCTGGTTTTATTGTCAATGAAGACGGTTTTCTTATTACAAATTTTCATGTGATTGAAAGTGAAACAGAAATCTCGGTTGATGTGTATCATCTGGTGAATGGACGCTTAGAGCGCGAAAACTACCACGAAGTCAGAATTGTTGCCCTCAACCGCTTTGCGGATCTCGCGTTGCTACAGATCATTGATGAAAAAGCGCCTGATTTTCGCTATGTCCCCTTGGGAGACGTCACTCGCTTGGAGGTTGGGGAAAGCGTTTTTGCTATTGGCAGCCCGCTTGGGCTTGAAAGAACTGTGACGGAAGGAATTCTCAGTACGAAAACAAGGGAATATCAGGGATGGTTATATCTTCAAACAACGACGCAGATCAATCCCGGGAATAGTGGAGGCCCATTGTTTAATCGGCGAGGTGAAGTTGTGGGGGTGACGAATATGAAGTTGCCCTTGGGAGAAGGCCTAGGATTTGCCATCCCGATTGATACCGTGAAGTATTTCCTACAGTATCGAGAAGCCTTTGCCTACGATAACGATAATCCGAACAATCCTTACCGGTATTTGCCGCCACCGACGATTCCTTCGAAAGAGGAATGAGTCAGGTTCCGGAGGATGAAAATGAAATGTTTTATATGAAAAAGACAAGTAACTGGCGGTACGCCGCTGCAATCTACGTGGGAGTGGCCAGTCTGATGACCGGACTCGATGCGGCTCCTCGAGATCCGGGCAGTATGTTGCCCAACGACACGGTAGCGGTTCTAACGATCCCCCATTTTCCAGATGCAAAGGAGGCTTTCCTCAATGATCCTCTTGTCCAGTTGTTCGATGATCCCGCAATGAAGGCCTATACTGAAGGGGTAGGTAAATCGTTTGAGGAGAATGTTGTTGGTGGTCTCGAAAAACAGTTTGGGATCAAGCTGAGTGAATATATGGATCTGATTAACGGTCAGCTGACGCTTGGTCTCTTCGTCGATCCAGCCGGAGCGAGACGCTTGCCTGAGTGGGATCTCTTACTGGTACTGGATTCGGGCGATCGTGGAGAGCAGCTGAAGGTGAAGATTGACGATTTGAAGAAGCGAGTTGCTGCTGCTGGGCAAGCCCTAAAACCCTTGACCATTCGGAACCAGTCTTTCTTACATTTCAAACCTGGAGCCGGTTCCAGTGGGGCGAAACGAGGCGGCGGACAGTCGAATCCAGATGAATTGTACCTCGGTCAGGTCGATTCGGCACTGGTGATCTCGACCAGTGCCACGGTTATCGAACGTTCGTTAGCAGCATCGACCGGTAGCGCTGTGAAGTCTCTGGCTACGGAGCCTTCCTTTGAGCGGATTTTTTCCAATCGCCTGAAAGATTCCTACGCCTACGGATGGATTAATTTCTCTCAAGTCTATCAGATGATTGAAACCCAGGTGAAGGGAATGGATCGTCAGTTTGCCGGGAATGCCAATGCCTTAATTCCAAAACCGACAGCCATTCTGAAGGCGCTTGGATTGGATGGATTGCAAGGCTTGGCTTTCAATCTCAAAGATCTGTCACAAGGGTCAATGATTGAATTCAGCCTTGCGATTCCAGAACGGGATCGTCGTGGTGTTTTTAGCCTGATTGCGATGGAGAAAAAAGAGAGTCTGCCTCTACCTTGGGTTCCCGATGATGTGGTCAGTTTCAATCGGACGAGGGTCAATCTTGCAAAAGTGTGGAGCGAGCTAAAAGGAATGGTCGGTGAGCTTGCTCCCCCGGTGATGGGCTTGGTTGAACTCTATTTGGGAGGGCTAGGAAAAGATCGCGATGCGAAGTTTGATTTTCAGGAGAGCTTTTTCGAGAACCTTGGTGACGACGTGATCATTGTCGGTTTGCCGCCGCGTTCGGAAAAACTCGAGGACATTGCGAATCCTCCGACGCTCACGCTACTGGGGAGTCCGGATTCAAAACGTTTGGCAGACGCGTTTGTTGTTGCGACAGGACTGATTCCTTCCGGTGGAAATGTGCTTTCGGAGCGCGAGTTTCTTGGACAGACGATCTACTCATTCAAGATTCCTGGTTTGGCGATTCCGGGGATGGGGGCTCCTGGACAGGATGCTGCAGCGGGGGCTGGATTCTACTTGGCACCGGTCAAGGGCTACTTGGCTTTTTCCATGGATGAGAAAACGATTGAGAACTATTTACGGGGACCAAGCGCTTCTCAGAAATCATTGCGGCGAGTCGCTGGACTGACACAAGCGACTCAATTGCTCGGTCAAGGGCCTCTGACTTCATTTCGCTATGACAATGCAGCTGATCTGGTGAATAATCTTTGGGAGCTGGGACGGGAGAATCCCGACATGGTTGCCGGTGATCTGACTGGAGTTACTAGCCTGGCCCCGCAACCTTTTGGTGGACTCGAACAATTGGCAGACTTCTCGAAGCTTCCTCCCTTTGAGAGGGTGGCAAAATACTTCCACTACAGCGTTGGTGGGAGTAGTAGTGATTCGCAGTATTTGAACTACCGTTGGTTTCGACCAACGCCTCCGGCGCTCAAATAAATGCGTTCGTTAGCGGTTTGACGGAAAACTGATGAGTCGTTTGAATCAATCAGAACGGTGGAGCGTGAGTTCTCGCTCTACCGTTTTTTCTATTCCAACGCTGCGAGCTTCAGTTGGGGGTATACTAATCATTTGGTCGCTGATGCGTGTGGTTGGCGTGACGGAGGCCGCGTCAGCAGCACCGCCGGGCTTGCTCGCGAGGTTTGGAGAGAGTCTTCAAGAATTCGACGTGCGTGATATTGAAGTGTTTGATCGGCTGGCGCTTTATGTTCCGGCTAATGAGCCGGTCACGCCTTTCTTTGATGCCGAGGCCTTCGAAGTGGAGTGGGGTGGCCAGTTGTCTGTGCCTCTGAGAGACGATTACCGTTTTCGAGCATACGTTGAGGGGAGTTTCGAACTAGAGATTAATGGAGAATCGGTTCTCAGTATCGATCAGGGAATGGGATGGTCCGAAGCCTTCGGGGAGGTGCGGCTGGAAAAGGGGACAAACTCGGTCGTTGCTCGATTTCGAAATTTGCCAGGCAGTGATGCATCATTGCGAGTTGAGTGGTCGTCCCCAGATTTTTTGTTTGAACCGATTAATGATCGACACTGGTCTTATCAACCAATTGAAGGACAATCACGTTACGCCGAACTTCGAGCGGGCCGGTCATTGTTCATCGAGCTTCGCTGTGGTGCCTGCCATGTTGATGATGCAGGTGAGTCTTTGGGGGCTTCCTTGTTGCCAGGGGTAGACTTGAGTCAGATCGGGGCGCGGCGGCGGTCAGCATGGATTCACGACTGGATTCTTGACCCTAAGCAGCGACGCTCTCGGTCCAAGATGCCCGTGGTTTTTCGAGGAGCGAGGGCTTCGGACGAGGTTTCAGCGGTGCTTGCCTATCTGCTAGAGACTAGCGGAGATCGCGTGAGTCTCGAGATTGATGGGAATGCTTCCGCCGGAAAGCTACTTTACTCCGAGCTAAACTGTTCGGGCTGCCACTATCAGGGACAGGAGTCTGTGGCGCATGAAGAGCGACTTTGGCTAGGGAATGTGTCTCGAAAGTTCTTTCCCGGTGCCTTGGTTTCTTTTCTTCAGAAACCCAATCAGCATTTCCCTGCGATTCAGATGCCTCAGTTTGGACTCACCGATCGGGAAGCGAGTGATTTGGCCGCTTTCCTGATGGGGGAGTCGAGCGCGGTTCCAGGAGCTATTCCGCGGCGCGATCAAGAATTGCTTATGCGTGGAAAGGAACTGGTGGTTGAACGTGGGTGTGTGAACTGCCATTCGGGATTGCTTGGGCTGAGCAATTCATCAAAGCCAGTCTTGGGGGTGAAACTCCAGAATCTAGACAGAGGATGCCTCAGTGAGACCTTGGGAGCAGGGGACATGGTTCCTGATTTCAGGTTGAGTGACCAACAGAGGCGATGGCTTCGATCCGTGCTCGCCGCAAAGCAAGATTCTTTCACTCGGAAGGTGCCTCGAGTCGAGGCTCGCCGTCATCAGACGCGATTGAATTGCGCTGCGTGTCATGGAGAAATTGATGGGGTGCCGGGCTTGGATCATGTGGGAGCGAAACTGAAAGCTCATTGGATGACTGACTTGTTTCAGGGAGAATTGAAATCCAAATCACGTCCTTGGTTGAAGGCTCGAATGCCAGCGTTTCCTGCGTATGGAGAGGAGTTGGCCGTCGGTTTGAGTCATCTTCATGGTTACTCTGGAGTAGATGAGGCGGTTGGACCGATTGACTCCAAGCTTGCAGGGATCGGAAGGCAACTGGTGTCGCCGGTTGAAGGGTTTTCCTGTGTGTCTTGTCACGGGGTCGCTTCGCTTAAGCCGACTCAGGTTTTTGAGAGCGAAGGGATCAATTTTTCCCTTTCGGCCAATCGTCTGCGGAAGGACTATTATCGTCGCTGGTTGCTGAACCCTTTGCGTATCGATCCGGCATCGAAGATGCCTGTTTATTTTGATGAAGAGGGAACAAGTCCCCTCTACGATGTTCTTGATGGCGATACGGATCGTCAGCTCGAGGCAATATGGCATTATTTTCTCAAAGGCGATGCAATGGTGCCTCCCCTCCTCGAATGAATGGCGAGTTCGATTTCTTTGTGCGGCGATGCCCTTAGGCAAGGGGCTCTTGCTGCGTGATGCAATGGAAGGAGCCCAATCCCCAGATAAGTGTTGTCGAATCGATGCCTATCACTCGGCGTTGAGGCATGACAGATTGTAAGATTTCCAATGCTACTGAGTCGTTGGGGTCGTTGAAGGTAGGAACGATTACGATCTGATTAGCGATGTAAAAATTTGCATAGCTAGCGGGGAGCCGAAGGCCTTCCTGGATGACTGGTCTAGGCATCGGAAGTTCGACGATTCTAAAGGGGGTCTCTTGCTGTGAGTTGAACGCTTCGAGGCGCTGTCGGTTTTCTTGGAGCGGTTTGAAATTGGCATCTGCTGGATCCGATTCCATCGCAGTAACGATGGTTGTCTCGTTCACGAATCGGGTCATATCATCGATATGGCCGTCGGTGTCGTCGCCAACGATCCCGTTTCCAAGCCAAAGGATTTCATCGACACCGAGATACGATCGGAGTCGGGACTCAATCTCTTTTTTCGAGAGATTAGGATTGCGATTCGGATTGAGGAGACAGCTCTCCGTTGTCATAAGGAGGCCTGCTCCATTGACCTCGACCGAGCCGCCCTCGAGAACCATTTGGGGTTCGAATCGTTTGATATTCCTAAGGGACGCAATGTGGCCTGGGACAGCGTTGTCCAGGTCGAATGGGGGATACTTTCCCCCCCACGCATTGTATCCCCAATCTACGACTGCCTTCTTGGGGGCTATTTCTCGAGTAAGGAAGATCGGGCCATGGTCGCGACACCATGGTTCATAAGCAGGATGTTGATGAAAGGATACTCTTTTCGAGAGTTCTTCAGAAAGTTGTAGATAGTGCTGGGCCTCAGCCGTCATCTCCTCATTCCAAATGTTGATGAATACTTGTTCTACAGAGGCGAGGTGAACGACGAGCTGGCGGTAGGTCTCGGCAACTTGAGGTCCCCGGTTCGGGAAGCTATCTCCGCCTTCCCAGGGCCAGGTCAGCCAGGTGCCGACATGCGGTGCCCATTCGGGAGGCATGGAGTATCCCTGTGCTTTGGGCGACTCTGACGGGTGTGAGGGATCGTGGTGGTTGCTCATCAAGTTGGTGCCTCGAATGGCATAGTCTTCGGCTCTGCTCTGGGTTCTTCAATTGGATCGGTTGGACAACGCGGAGAGTGATTGGAACAAGTCGCCCGGGCTTGCCGCGCAGCGAAACCCAACATTTGAGAGAGCTTCCCCGTAGGCGCTCATGATCCGTTGATCCCGTCGTGAACATCGCAGGTCAAAGGCTGATCCGGACCAGCTCCCTCCTCGAATCGCCCGCCGATCGATGGTGAGGGGGCCCACTGGATTGTTTCCCAGGGAGTCATCATATCGACGGCAGTCATCATAGCACCATTCCCAAACGTTGCCAGCCATGTCGTAGAGTCCATATTCGTTGGGCGGATACGATCCGACGGGCGCTGTGAAAGGGAATCCATCGTCAATGGAATCATCTTTCCAGGGGCAAGGGCTTTGTTTGTCAGCTGCGTTGCACTCTTTTCCCGAGTTTGGTTGATTGCCCCAGGGATAGGTTTGCTGCTCTAGATCTCCGCGAGCCGCTTTTTCCCACTCGGCTTCTGTTGGTAGTCGTTTTCCCGCCCAGGCAGCATAGGCGGCGGCGTCATACCAACTAATTCCGACGACTGGATGCGATGGAAGGGATAGGAGGGGGTTCAACGAAAAAGAAGGGGACTCATGTCCAGTTTCGGATACGAAGGTCTGGTAGCGTTCATTGCTGACTTGGTAGGCGTCAATATAGAATGCCGCTAGCCAGATGCGATGTGCCGGTGATTCGCGTAGGCGAGTTTCCAAGTCGTCAGAGAAGTCGGTTGCCAGCTTAACGGGGGGAGGTGCGCCCATCAGAAATTCTCCCGACGGAATCAACTGCATGGGGGCCTGATCCCGTCCGAGAATTGAGTCTGGAAAACTTGATTGGTTGATGGAACTAAGTGTCGAAATGGCTTCGTATCCTCCAGACTAAGCTACATTGGTTGGCAAGACGTCGGAGCGACCAGAGAGAATTGCAGGCTTCGGTGTGATTGTTCAAACCAATTCATCAGATGGTAGTGCGGAATGTTGTTTTGATGATATCGAATTGCCTCGTTGCCATGTGAGGAATATTTCCTATTGCCTGGGCTCCTAGACTATTGTCAGTTGGTAGGAGATTGACTTTGATAGGGCAAGGCGTTCTATGGCGCACAGAAAGTGAGTATCGAAATGACTGAAGAAACCGACGAGCCGTCTGAGGAAAAGAGACCAGACTTACCACCGATCTTTGGAATGTCGGGTTTGGGGCTGGCGTTCGCTGCCTCTGGCTTGGCTGCCTTGGTTATCTGGGGGCTCCCTTGGATCTTTGTGGATCGACCAGGTACGCAACTCGCGTCACTGATTCTTGTTGTGGGGGGCATGTATCTTGGGTTCTTGAAGCGGATTTCGGATCCCGCGAAACGCTTTTGGTGGAGGCGTGGGCTGGGCTTGGTCTACTTGTTGGTAGGATTCCTCATTCCTTGGAGCGAGGGACCAGAAGCGTCGATGCCATGGCAGGCGTTCGACGAGGCATTGTTGCTGGAGGCTAAGGAGCAAGGGAAGCCAGTGATGATTGATTTCACGGCTGCCTGGTGCGGACCCTGTCAGATTATGGAAAACCAGGTGTTTAGTCGGCAAAAAATTGTCGACGCAGCGGAGGCGTTTCTAACTCTGAAAGCCGACATGACGCGGTCCGACGATCCAGAAGTGCAGGCCTTGGCAGCCAGGTTCTCAATAGTGGCGTATCCCACGGTTGTCTTCATAGGCGCCGACGGTGAGGAGCGGACAAAGCTTCGGCTTATTGGCTTGGAATGGGCAGAGCAGTTCGAGCAACGCCTTGCCGCAGTAAAATAGATCCCTAGTCCAGCGGGTATTTGGAAATCGCGTCACTCAAAGAGTGCTTGTCTATTTTGCAACTGATTTGCAAAATAGCGCTTCCAACGATAGATTCTCTTTTAGTGAGAGAAAGCTACTGAAGCTCGTTGGTCGATTGCGATGAGACGTGCTGCTAAATCTTCCGTTTGTGGAAAAGCCTTTTGCTTTGTCCTGTTTCTCAGTGTGGGTTTGGTCGGGTGTGGTGCTCAGGCTGGGGATTCTGGGGGCTCTGACACACTTGGGTTCGCATTTGTGGTTGCCTTGATTACATTTCTGGCAGCTTTTCTGGGGGGCGCCTTTCCTCTCTTTGCTCGGCTTCATCATGAGCATGGTCTTTTAGGCGCTTTGACGAGTGTTTCCGCAGGCTTTCTGATCGCCGCTGCTTGTTTGATTGTCATACCTGAAGGGTTTGAACGTTTTTCTGGTCATCCCGCCCCCTCAGGTCCCGATTCAGTGTCGGAGGGAGAGGCGGCGGATGACCATGATCATTCTGGTCATGATCATGCCGCTCACAATCATGCTCATGCGTCTTCCCATGGCCTCGGAGCATGGGGGCTTGAACCCTCTGTGATGGCTGGCTTGGCAATCTTGATGGGCTTTCTTTTGATGTTGGTAACCGAGAGCCTTGGCTTTGGGCATGATATTCATGAAGAGCACCATCATCATGCTGGGGGGCACGTCCACCATCCCGTGAGCAAACCCGATGGTAAGCAATTGGCTGCGGTTGTAGTTATCGGTCTGACGATTCATACAATCGCTGATGGGATGGCGATTGGGGCCGGCTTAGCGACTGGTTCTCATGCTTTGACTGGATCCTTGGTTGCCACCTTGCTAACCCACAAGGTACCAGCAGCCTTTAGTCTGACAATGTTCAGCCAGCATGCCCATGGGAGTCGGCGGCGAGCTTGGACGGATCTCTTGGTCTTCAGCCTCGCGACGCCAATCGCAATTATGGGTACGTGGGTCGTTTTGGGCTCTCTCTCTGATCAGGTGGTGGGACTCGTGCTGCTGTTTTCAGCGGGGACATTTATTTATGTGGCGACGATCGATGTGCTACCGAATGTCCTGCAATCTAATCGGCGACGGGTTGCCGCATTTCATGTGATCATTGGTTGTGTTTCGCTGCTTCTCTTGATTCTGCTACTCGATGCGGTCGGGTTTTCGCTTCACGATCACGGTTGATCTGCATCGCTCGGTAAGGGGAAGAGGGTGTTGAAATCGAAGGCTGCGGATGTCGCCTTGCCGGTCGAGAGCATTGAAAGTTTTTCCGCCGCGATCTTGACTGAGAGGGTCTGTTTGAGGGGGTGCCACCAAAGGACGTACGAGGGCCTGTCTTGGGGCTGGATCCAATCGGCTTTTCTTGAAATGAGCGATCGATGGATCGTTTCGTAGGTGAAAGAGCGTAGCGATTCCAAGTCTCTCCAGATCGACATATTGAAGAATATTCGATCGCGCTCATCTTCCTGGAGGTAGTCGGCGATGGCGCGTAGTTCTCCAAACTCCAAAGGGGAATAGCGGTCAATAAAGCCGGGATGCGCGGCTGCTAGTTGATTGATTTCCTTAATCTGTACAGCCATTCCCGCCATCTTTGGATCTGAAAGAGAACCATTCATGATTGCGGCATTCGCTTGGGCTAGGGCGTATTCCATAAAAAAAAGTGCGCTTGAGGGGCACTCAAGCGCACTATGTCTAAGGTTTAATTAACTGGTTTTTCTCTAGCGTCGCTTGGCAGCTTTTTTAGTAGCTTTCTTGGCTTTTTTCTTTGCCTTTTTTGCCGGTGCTACGGCCACTGAGCCATCTTCGATCGCTGCTTGAGCCGCTGCTAGCCGTGCCACGGGAACGCGGAATGGGGAGCAACTGACGTAGTTTAAGCCGATCTTGTGACAGAACGTGACACTACTTGGATCTCCGCCGTGCTCGCCGCAGATGCCCAATTTGATTCCAGGTCGAGCGCTTTGGCCTCGAGCGACGGCGATTTCCATCAATCTGTCTCTTATACACATCTCCGAGCCCACGAGACCTCTCTACATCTCGT
>CAJXVR010000108.1 GCA_913061285.1 uncultured Verrucomicrobiota bacterium
ACGAGATGTAGAGAGGTCTCGTGGGCTCGGAGATGTGTATAAGAGACAGATCGAATTCATGAACCGCCCGATCAGAAGCGCCTCAGCGAATATCGGGATGAAGTGAAGGCTCATAACATTCCGTGTGGGAATCTTAAGAATCCGAACGAGGTGCAGAAGCTGTTACGGCGATTGAGCGAATCATCGCTTGGTAAGGCTTTGAAGATTGGATTCCTTAAGGCCTTGATGAGGGCGCGCTATTCGACGGCACCTGTTGGGCACTATGGTTTGGCGAAAGAAAATTATGCCCATTTCACCTCTCCTATTAGGCGCTACGCCGATCTCATTGTTCACCGAAGTTTGTTTGAGAAGACCCGTCTCAAACAGCTCCGAGAGGTAGCGGATCATATTTCATTGACCGAGCGGAATTCCGCTGATGCAGAAAGGGACAGCAAGACCGTAAAACTCTATGCCCATTTGAGTGAGCAGATAGCGTCAGGCAAGTTTGAGACCTATGAGGGCATGGTGAGCGACATTCGTAATTTTGGGTTCTTTGTGGATGTGTCATCACTGGGACTAAGCGGACTTGTTCCCTTGTCAGTGATCGACGATGAGTTTTACATATTCAACGCCGAGCGACGCTTGCTCCTTGGGCAGCGCAGTGGGAGGAAGATTTCCGTTGGCGATCTGCTTCAAGTCCAAGTGCACAAGGTTGATCGGTTCAAGAAACAGGTCGATTTTCGCTTGAAAACGGAACGGTCTGGTGGAAAGACGAATCGACGGCGTCAATTTAAGAAAAGTAGCCGAAGCCCTAAGAGTGGAAGGTCAGGGCAGAGCAAGCGCAGTACAAAATGGAAAAAAGGAAGATCCTAGCCGCCGTAATCCAGGTGATGAGAGATGAGTTGAGTCTCCTCAATCGAGCAGCGGAAGATGCTCGTTCCGGGGCGACGGACAGTGAGGTGTTGTCTGAAAGTAAATATGATACGCGTGGATTGGAGTCCTCGTATCTAGCTCGGGGGCATGCGATGAAGTTTGAGGCGCTTGCTGAAGATGTCGCCCTCCTGGAGAATCTTGAATACCGAAACTTCGATCCTGGTGAACCAGTGGCTCTTGGTTCTTTGGTTGAGGTTCAATTGGGGCACGAGCCGATGTTCTTTTTCCTATTGCCCAAAGGGGGCGGCATCGAAGTGGAGCTAGAAGTGGGGGGGGAGGAAGTGACGGTCGTCACCCCTGAATCACCGATGGGCGGCAAACTGCTGGGCCTGAGGGTCGGGGATGGGTTCGTGTTGAATAAGGGCCAACCGAAGGCAAAAATTAAGTCTAATCAATAGTCATGGAGACAAATGGCCACAGGTGTGTGGCGGAGTTGCCTAAAAAAGGAGGGCTAGTTGGCCAAAAGATTTGCAGCGCTTTTCGATTTAATCGTTGAGAAATGGCGCATCTTCCAGGCATAATCGGTGCTGTCTCCATAGCCCATGTTTGTGAATGAAATCAACTGTGTCTAATTTGCAAGGATCACTCTTCCGGAGCGGTATCTTTTTCTCTCTTTGGCTCGTTGCGGCGGAGGCGTCGGTGAGTGCGGCGCCGGGGGATGATCTTGTGTTTTTTCGGGAGCAGGTTCACCCCATTCTTCGTGAGAATTGTCTGAAGTGCCACGGAGAGAAGGTGAAGGGAGGGCTCGTTTTGACCTCGCGGCAGGGGGTTCTTCAGGGGGGAGATTCTGGTCCAGCCGTGAATCTGACCGATCCGGAGTCAAGTCTGCTGCTGGATATGATTAGTTATCGGGACGAGGATCATGAGATGCCACCAAAGCAGAAGCTCTTGGCGGCTGAGATCGAGATTCTAACAAAGTGGGTTGTCAAGGGAGCGGCCTATGCCCCAGAGCTGGAGCAAGAAACTGCCGGCGAGGAGCACTCGGCAAGTGGCTATTTGACTGAGATTGATGAGCGGACTCGAAATTACTGGGCCTTCAGAAGCATTGCTCCACCGGATGTTCCTTCAGTGAATCGAGAAGGATGGAATGAGAACCCGCTGGATGCGCTTGTCCTTTCCAAATTAGAAAAGGCCGGTCTAGAACCCAATCCTCCGGCCACACGCCAACAATTGATTCGCCGGGCCTATTACGGCCTTATTGGCTTGCCTCCATCGATCGAGGAAGTGGCTGCGTTTGAGGCTGATGAAAGTCCCGATGCCTTCGAGAAAGTGATCGATCACCTCCTGTCATTGCCTCAATACGGTGAAAAGTGGGGGCGCCACTGGCTTGACTTGGTTCGGTATGCGGAAACAAATGGCTATGAACGGGACGGCCCAAAAGCAGAAGCGTGGCGGTACCGCGACTATGTTATCGGCGCGTTCAATGATGATACGCCCTATGATCAATTTATTCGCGAGCAATTGGCTGGCGACGAATTGCCTGAGGTTACGACGGAATCTCTGATCGCGACCGGCTATCAACGAATGGGGATTTGGGATGATGAACCGGCGGATCCCGACCAGGCCTACTACGATGGACTTGATGATGTTGTTTCAACGACCTCGAGTGTCTTTTTGGGTATGACGGTGGGGTGTGCTCGCTGTCACGACCATAAGATCGACCCGATTCCACAGAAGGACTATTATCGCATGTTGGCCTTCTTCCACAATACCCTCAACAACATCCAACAGAGACAGTTTAAAAAGTCTCCTTACACGCTAAACACGCTTCGGGTGATCGCGGACGAAGCGGAAAAGGCAACGCATGCTGCCGAAAAAGCGAAACATGAAACCCAGCTTAAACAGCTAGAGCAACGGGTGAGTGAATTCGAAAAGATCATTGCGAAACAGTTTTCAAACCCTGAAAAAGAAGACGCCAAAGATCGCCGGACGCGTGAGTCTCTCTATCGTAAGAAACGAGCAGAAGTCTTGGACGAGTCTCAGTTGGAAGATTACGTAGTCGCCAAAGAGTCCCTAACGGAATTGAAACGGAAGAGATTGCCCGGCCTTACTAGTGCGCTCAGTATGCGTGAGAATGGGCGAGAGGCTCCAGATACTCATGTTCTTATCCGGGGTAATGCGCATGCAAAAGGAGATTTAGTGCAGCCGGGCTATCCCAGTGTCCTTGGCTTTCGGGATCCAATCATTCCTCCGGCCCCTGAAGGGGTAGAAAGTTCAGGGCGGCGGCTTGTGCTTGCAAACTGGATTACCAGTCCTGAGAACCCCTTAACCGCACGAGTGATCGCAAATCGTATTTGGTACTTTCACTTTGGTCGGGGTATCGTTCGCTCGCCCTCAAATTTCGGCCAGAACGGGGATCAGCCAACTCATCCGGAGTTATTAGATCATTTGGCAACCGTCATGATTCGTCAGGGCTGGAGTATGAAGGCCTTTCACAAGACCGTGATGCTCTCCAAAACGTACCAGATGTCTTCGCAAGGCAGTGAGAAGGGATTGGCAGAGGACCCCACGAATAATCTTTTTTGGCGCTTCGAGATGCGTCGACTAACGGCTGAGGAAGTTCGAGATTCGATCCTCAATGTCAGTGGGGAGCTCAACTTGAAAATGCGGGGCCCCAGTATCTATACCGACATTCCTCAGGAGGTGCTAGCGACGGCCTCCCGACCAGACAACGCTTGGGGACGGTCTCCAGAGAAAGAACGATCGCGACGCAGCGTCTATGTTTATGTGAAACGCTCTCTGCATGAACCCATGCTAAAGGCCTTTGATTCGGCAGATACCGATTCTACCTGCGCCGTTCGGTTCGCGACCACGGTGCCGACACAATCACTGACGATGTTGAATAGTGAGTTTGTGAACTTGAATGCCCTCCGATTCGCAGAACGACTTCGACGAGAGGCGGGTGACGACAAGAAAAAGCAGATCGAACTCGGCCTGTCACTCGTCTTGAATCGAACTCCTTCCAACGCGGAAGTGAGTGATGGCCTAGCGATGATGAAGGATATTCAAAGCAAGGCTGACTTGGCAGATTCACAGGCTCTAGATCGCTTTTGCCTCATGGCGCTGAACCTCAATGAGTTCGTATACCTTGATTAGCGAATTGCCTAATGTTGCTCACTGAATCAAAGAGAACTTCAAATCAATGATGAACGAAAAACCTCGCAACACTTTCTGTGGTCAAACACGCCGCGATTTTCTTCATACGATGGGTGGTGGTTTTACATCACTAGCCCTCACGGGACTATTGGCAAAGGATGGGTTCCTAAATCAGCAAATGGTGGCTGCGGATGGGAAAACGGCATGGCAGAGTCCGCTGCAACCAAAGCAATCCCATTTTCTTGGCAAAGCCAAGCATGTCATTTTTCTGTTCATGTATGGAGGGCCCAGTCACGTCGATACGTTTGACTATAAGCCAGATCTGTATCCGCTCGATGGGAAGACCATTGATGTTAAAACCTTTGGGCGAGGGGGGCACAAGAAGCAGGGCCGCGTTGTTGGGCCTAAGTGGCAGTTTAGTCCTCATGGCCAGTGTGGAAAGAACGTCTCGACCTTATTCCCTCATTTGGCGAAACACGTCGACGATATGGCGTTTATTCATTCGATGACAGCTGACTCGCCGATTCATGGCTCAGCAATGCTCATGATGAACTCCGGGCACTTGCTCAGTGGTCGTCCTTCTTTAGGTTCTTGGGTTAATTATGGTCTGGGTACGATCAATCAGGATCTTCCGGGCTATGTTGTCATGCTTGATGAGAAAGGGGGGCCGATCAGTGGAGCTAAGAACTGGACCAGCGGTTATATGCCCGCCAGTTATCAAGGTACTGTCTTTCGACCTAAGGGAACTCCTATTTTGGATCTCAAGAATTCGCGAGGGATGAGCGCGAAGGAGCAGCGAGCATTGTTGAATCACTTGAATCACTTCAATGAATCCCATCTTGCTGATCGAGTTGATAACAGCAATTTGGCCGCTCGGATTGCTAGTTATGAACTTGCCTTCAAAATGCAAACCACGGCTCCTGAGGCGGTCGGAACCGATAAGGAACCCGAACGAGTCAAGGATCTCTATGGGATCAATGAAGATCGCACGAATGATTTTGGAAAGAAATGTCTGCTAGCGCGCCGTCTGGTTGAGCGGGGCGTTCGCTTCGTGCAGATCTATTCTGGTGGAGCCCACAATGATGACAATTGGGATGCTCACGGTGATCTTGAGCGCAATCACAACTATCACGCTGGGAATACGGACAAGCCAATCGCTGGCTTGATTCAAGATTTGAAGGATCGCGGAATGTTAGACGAAACCCTGATTGTTTGGGGTGGTGAGTTTGGGCGTCAGCCCACGGCAGAATACGCCAAAGGAACTGGTCGAGATCACAATGCCTACGGTTTCACCATGTGGATGGCTGGAGGCGGAATCAAAGGCGGGGTTAGCGTGGGAGAGACCGACGAGTTGGGAAGCGCAGCCGTACGGGATCGTTTCCATGTGAAACATATGCATGCCACGGTGCTGCATCAGCTTGGGCTCGATCCCAACGATCTATCGTACTTCTATGCCGGGCTTGATCAGCGACTCGTCGGAGTCGAAGGGGCTGAGCCAATCCAGTCGATTATCTAGGAGCCGAATTGATGAGTCCGCAGTGGATTGGCTAGCCTGCGGCCTTAGGTTCGATTGAGTAGATCTTTCCGTCAAAAGAGAGTACGTAGACTTCTCCGTTGGCGTCACGAGCAAATCCTGAAATGCTTCTGCGAGGTTTAACATCAGTGGGCATTTCTGCGACGACTCCTTGGTGGGTGACTTTACCGTGTTCAAAGCGGAGTCCCCAGAGCGTGCCCATCGCAAAATCACCGTAGAAATAGATCCCTTCTAGCTCGGGGTATTTGCCGCCACGATAGACTCGACCTCCCGTGATGCTGAGCCCAGGACTATGGGGGAAGGTGGCTTGTTCATCGTATTGCGGGGAATGGGGGTATTCCATGATAGGAAAGATCGTATTGACTGCTTTAGCCGCGGGTTCTTTGAAGAGATGAAAGCCTTCGTAGGTATTCCAACCGTAGTTGCCGCCGCGAACGACAATGTTGATCTCTTCCCATTTGTTTTGTCCGACGTCAGCCACCCAGAGCTGACCAGAATCTGAATCGAAAGAGAGTCCCCACGGATTGCGTAGTCCAAAAGCCCAAATCTCTCCTCGGATTCCACTTCCGGCTCCTCGGAAGGGATTGTTCCGAGGAATTCCGTATTCCAAGCCCGCATCCCTTGAGTTCACGTCAATTCGCAGGACCTTCCCCAGGAGTGAGCGAAGGTTTTGGGCGTTATCATGGGGGTCATTCGCCGAACCCCCGTCGCCGAGCCCGATGTAGAGGTGGTCGTCGGGACCAAATTCGATGGATCCAGAATTGTGGTTGCCGTAAGGCTGAGGAATTTCGAGCAAGAGTCGTTCGGATGCGAGATCGAGCGTGTTGCTGGATTCGTTTCGCAGGAGTTCGCTGATGACGCTTCTGCGAGGCTGATGTTGAGTGTAGTAAATATAGACCTTTCCGTTGGACTCGTATTGAGGGTGAAATGCAAATCCAAGAAGCCCCTCCTCATTTTCGACGTACGTTTTTCGATCGGAGATATCGAGAAATATGTCTATATGATCCGTTTCGCGATCTTGCGGAAGACGCAGGATCCTTCCTTTTTGTTCGACCAGATAGAGTTGTGAATCCCCCGATCCCGGACTTTTAGCAACGATTGGGCGATCGAAACTTAGGCGGGGATAGGCGTTGCTGAGCTCAACTTCGGGAAGCGGCTCAATGGCTGATGATTTGAGGCCGACACCGAGCAGCAGCAGTAGAATTAAGGGCAATGGCTGAGGGCCAGACTTTCTCATGAGTCCCAAGTTATCTAAGCCTCACGATCGCGCAAGCATTTCGTCAGGACGACTCAGAAAGTGATGGGATCAGGTTTCATTTCAGCTCAGATACGCTAGCGCCGGACGGCTTTAAATGGCGTAGTTTTTGTTGCTCCTCCTTGCCCGTGCCTTAGGCTTGGGGCTACCACCATGGATGACTCGAACGAGCAAGCGACCGGACTGCGGTCTCGCCTGGCCCAATACGGAGATGAGGCATTTTCTGCCTATCTCCGACGGACCTTCGTCAATTCGATGGGGCTGGCACGGGAGAATCTTGATAAGCCCGTGATTGGCATTGTGAATACTTACAGTGAGTTAAATCACTGTCATCTTGGGATGAAGGCTCTCGTAGAGGCTGTTAAACGGGGGGTTTGGGTAGGGGGTGGTTTGCCGCTTGAGTTTCCTGTGATTTCCTTGGGGGAGCAGTTTCTTAATCCAAGTGCGATGATGTTCCGCAATCTCATGGCGATGGATGTCGAAGCGATGTTGATGGCGCAGCCTCTCGATGGGGTGGTTTTGCTCGGCGGTTGTGATAAAACCATTCCGGCGCTGTTAATGGGGGCTGCCAGCGCAGATCTTCCCTGCATCGTCGTGGCGGCCGGACCGATGCTAGCAAGTAGTTATGAAGGAGAACGCGTTGGAGCCTGTACCGATTGTCGCCGATTTTGGGCTGCGTATCGACAAGGAGAAATCGATGAGACGGCGATCCGTTCTATCGAAGAGCGATTGGCCCCCACGCATGGAACCTGTGGTGTTATGGGGACCGCGAGTACGATGGCTTGTCTCACGGAGGCGCTAGGAATGATGCTGCCAGGCGCCGCGGCAATTCCTGCGGTTTACTCCGAACGCATTCGGTCAGCCGAGGAAAGCGGTCGACATATTCTAGCCGCGGTAAAAGCGGGAAGAAGGCCATCACAAGTAATGACCTACGCTGCGTTCAAGAATGCGCTCAGAGTCTTGTTGGCAATCGGCGGATCTACCAACGCCGTGATTCATCTTGTTGCGATCGCTGGCCGTTTGGGAATTCGTCTCGAGCTCGATCTGCTTGATCAGCTCGGGAAAGAAACACCGGTGCTGGTTTCGGTAAAACCCAGTGGTGAATTTTTTATGGAAGACTTTTATCGCGCAGGTGGTGTGCCGGTGGTGATGAAGGAATTGGAGGCGACGCTTGATGCCACGGTGAGTAATGTCTGCGGGGAGTCTCTTGAAAGTCAGCTTCAAGCGATCGCATTCCCTGAGTGGCAGAAGGTGATTTTCCGGTTTGATGCCCCGTTTCAGGCAGAAGGGTCGCTTGTCGTGCTTCGAGGAAACCTGGCTCCGCGGGGAGCTCTCTTGAAACGCTCTGCTGCATCGGCCCATCTCTTGAAGAAGCGAGGGGAAGCGCTCGTATTTGATTCTCTGGAGGACTTGTCTCAGCGGGTCGATTCGTCTGATCTCGAGGTGTCGCCCGATCATTTCCTAGTTCTCAAGAACGCTGGACCCCTTGGTGCACCAGGAATGCCGGAGGCGGGATATCTTCCGATTCCTAAGAAGCTTTCTGGAGTGAAGGACATGGTCCGCATTTCGGATGCGCGAATGAGTGGGACGGCTTTCGGTACCGTGATCCTTCATGTGTCTCCCGAATCAGCCAAAGGGGGCGTGCTTGGTTTAGTAGAAACGGGGGATTGGATTGAGCTCGATGTTGACGCTCGCCGCTTGGAACTCGACGTGGCTCCGTCGGAACTGGAAGCACGGCGTCGCCGGGGCCCAGGTGCAAGGGAAGATCGACCGGTTCGTGGATACGAACGCTTGTTTCTTGATCACGTTCAACAGGCGGATCTCGGATGCGATTTCGATATGCTGCGGCATCCCTCACTCATGGATGATGATCTTGCAATTGAACAAACTTAGTTATGGACCCATTGTTAATATTAGCGTTCGGGATGCTTGTGGTTGTTGGAGGGATCTTGCTTCTTCGACTTCACGCCTTCCTAGCCCTCATCGCGGCAGCTTTGGTGGTCGGAGCTTTGACATCAACTTCCGCCCTGGAGTCCTATGGCGAATCGAAAGGAATGTCGGAAAGTGAGGTCGCTTCCTTTGCTAGTACGCCGACGATTTCCCGTCTTGGTACTAAGTTTGGAGAGACTTGTGGCAAGATTGGTATTCTGATTGCCATGGCTGCTATTATCGGAAAGTCCTTGCTTGAAAGTGGTGCCGCGGACCGAATCGTTCGTTCCATTGTTGGTCTCTTCGGGGAACGGCGAGCTCCCGTTGCCTTTACCGCGAGTGGCTTCTTTTTGGGGATTCCTGTATTCTTTGATACGGTATTCTACCTGCTCTTTCCGATTGCCAAAGCGATGGGGCTTCGACGACCGAATAATTACCTGCTCTATATTCTAACCATCTCTGCTGGGGCCACGATGGCCCATTCCCTGGTTCCGCCGACTCCTGGGCCCTTGCTGGTGGCAAGTGAAACCGGCGTGGGAATTGGTTCTATGATGGTCGGAGGAATCTTGGTGGGCAGTGTCGCTTGCGCCGCGGGGCTTTTGTTTGCCTGTTTAGCCAATCGGTGGTGGCCGGTACCGATTCGGGAAACCGCAGACGCTTCATTGGAGGAGCTTCGATCGCTTGCTGCTAAAGAAACGCGCTTCTTGCCCCCGCTGTGGTTATCCGTTCTTCCCATCGCTCTGCCAGTGATCCTCATTGCGGGGAGTGCTGTTCTAGAGAGTGTCTTTGGGGGGCAGGAATCGATGGGGGCGGCGCTGTCCTTAGCGCTCAGTATGTTTGATCTCTTGGGCAACAAGAATATCGCTCTCATGATATCTGCAGGGATCGCTCTTGGCACGGTGGTGTGGATGAAACGATCCGAGACTTATTCGATGGTTGATTCCGTTCAATCGGCTCTGGCGAGTGGCGGAGTGATTATTTTAATTACTGCCGCGGGCGGAGCCTTTGGTGGGCTCTTGCAGCAGACTGGAATTGGTCCAAGAATTGAGGGGATGGCGTCGGCTTATCAAATGGCCGTGCTGCCCTTGGCCTTTGCGGTCACGACATTAGTTCGGATTGCGCAGGGCTCGGCGACCGTCGCGATGATCACTGCCGTCGGCATTTTTGCCGGACTAGCGACTCCTGAGCAGCTTGGGTTCCATCCCGTCTACCTTGCGTTGGCCATCGGCTGTGGGTCCAAGCCCTATCCGTGGATGAATGACAGCGGATTCTGGGTGGTCTGTAAGATGAGTGCCATGACAGAGGCTGAAGTTCTGCGGAGTTATTCGGTGATGCTCGCTCTCATGGGGATTGTAGGGCTCGGAGTGGTCATGATCTTTTCCAAACTCATGCCAATGATCTAGCGGGGAATGATAAACCAAGTGTCAAAGACCGTAACCATTCAATCTTTGTTGAGTCTTTAGGAATGTTCGGGCAATGTTAAGCATTATGAAAAATCTTCGTTGGCTCTTGTGCGGTCTGATTAGCCTATCCACGTTTGCCGAGGACCTGGTAACAGGACCTCCTGTTGGGACTGATCTGGGGGCGGTTCGCTGCTACGCCAATTCGGGGCCCTATGCCGGGCAGGAATCATTTGATGCCGCTGAAGAGATTGGTAGTCGGCCGGGGGCGTTGCTCTTCGTTCATACTCTAAATCGAAATACAGCTCCGGTCATTCGAGGGGTTGGCAATCTTGCCAGAGAGTTTGGACTTTTCGGTTTTAAGGCGTTTATCGTCACGCTGTCAAATGATCGAACGGCCGCCGAAGAACAGCTGCGACGTGTGAATGGTTCACTGCGACTGAATGATCCGATGGTGTTGAGCCTGGACGGCCTCGACGGTCCTGGAAGTCTGGCTTTGAATCGGCGTTGTACGTTGTCCTTGATTGGAATCCGAGAGGGGAAAGTGGTCGAGTCGATTGGCTTCACGGACACTGGATTGCACGATATCGATCGGATTCGTGCCTTGGCGGAAAAAACCATCGGTGACGTCCCATCCAGACCGGCCGAGTTGATCGCCTTAGCCGAAAAGAATTTACCGAATGATCCAGAGGCACTGCGAACCCTTGCGGCACGCCAAGCCGTCGACTTGTATCGACTTCACAAGAAAGCAACGGAGGATTTCGCCAATTCGAGACGCTATGAACGGCAACAACCCGGTATGATGCGGCAGGGCCGGGAGAATGCCAGAGGAAATCAGCGAATGAATCGACGGCCAGGGGGACGAGACGCGGGTAAGAAACCAGAGAACGTCGTCGGTAATCGTGATACCAGCGCCGCCCCGGTTGTTGCCAAACGCGAGCGGCGTGGTGGCCCTCCCAAAGATGAGGCATTGAGTACATTGCTTCGATCTTTCATCCGGAAGACAAATGATGCGGCTCGGGTTGACTCGATTCACGCTGACATTGTTGAGCGGACTAAGCAGTCGGAGGATTTGCTCAAAGAGGGAATTGCGATGTTCCAACTTATGCTTAGTTTTCCTGATCGATATGGCTCGGAACATGCGCAGTCTTTGGCACGCGCGTTCTTGAAGGCGCATAACGCCGAGTGATCTCATCTTTCTTATTCGATGAATCGGCCGAAGCGATATCTCTTTTTCTGTCTGTGGTTGAGTCTGCTTGACTCTTTGCCGGTGGGGGCGGATCCGGCCTCCTTCGATTTCTCTCACCAGATTTCTCCCATTCTAGCTAAAGTGGGCTGTTCGGCGGCGGAATGTCATGGTGGCGCCACGGGGCAAGGTGGGTTTAAGCTGTCTCTCTTTGCAGCTGATCCCGAAGTCGATTATCAGGCTATCGTTCACGAACTCGATGGTCGCCGTCTCGACCTCCTTGATCCGGAACAAAGTTTGTTTCTTCGGAAGCCCAGTCGTGATGGCGTCAAGCATAAGGGGGGACGGTTGTTTCATTCTGACGATGCCTTGTATCGTGCGTTGCGTGATTGGATTGGTGAGGGTGCCCCTTTCCGGCGAGGGCCTATCGAGTATCTCACGGGCTTGGAAATTCTAGCTCACGGGGAACGATATCGAGTCGAGGCGAGCTTTGAAACAAGGCACGGTACCAAACTTCGAGATGTAACGGCATTGGCCTTGTTGGAATCGACAAACGAACAAGTTGCCATTATTCGCGAGGATGGAACGATTCAAGCCCGTGCCCCCGGTGAAACGTGGTTTCTTGCCCGGTACGGTCAATTGAGTTCACGAATCCCATTCCGAACGGCCTTCCATTCAAATGTGGCTGTTGCCAAGAAGGAGAGAAGGCATCCCTTGGATGAGGTTTGGTACGATCGGCTTAAAGAACTGGGATTGGAATCGCTAGGCGCAGCAAAGGAGACAACGCTCGTGCGCCGCTTGTATTTTGATCTCACCGGGCGACCGCCGGATTCGTTGGAGCTTCAAGCCTTTCTTCAGTCGGACCCAGCGAGTCGGGTGGCAGAGACAGCTGCGAGGCTTGTTGAAACCGAAGCCTTCAATCATGTCTTTTCTCGAGCCATCGCCGGTTTCTTTGAAATACCCGTTGCGGGCAAGGATCCACGCAATGCGAAGGATCGAAACAATCGATTGCGGGCGTTCTTTTCTGATGCTGTTAAATCTCGGGTTACATTAGAACGAATTGCCGATTCTGTTCTCGTGGATCCTGAAGCTCAGGCTTCGTGGCGCCACTTTTCCGATCCTCGTGATCGAGCGGAGTACGTGGGACGGACTCTTCTGGGGATGCGTATTGGTTGTGCGCGCTGTCACAATCATCCACTCGATCGCTGGACCAATCAGGAGCACTTGGCATTCTCTGCCTATTTCACAGATCCTCGGCCAGGCCCTCAGGGCTCCATGATGGCAGGGAAGTTCTTCTTGCCGGGAGAAGGGACAGCTGTTGAACCTCAACTTCTTCCCGTGGCTCTTGGATCCGCTCCAAAGGCGCTGAAACGAGAAGAAGAGGTGAGTTGGTTGGTCCGCGAAGGGGCGAGAGATCAGTTTGCGAGAAATATGGGGAATCGACTCTTCGGCTTGCTCATGGGGCGTTCTCTAGTCGATTTGGCTGATGATCACCGACTTACGAATCCAGCTATTCATGAATCCATGTTGGCCTTACTTGCGACCACCTTTATCGAGCTTGAGACGGACCTCAGGGCCTTTGTTCAGTTTGTTGTGACTTCAGATCTCTATGCGCTCAGTAGCGTGCCTCCTGATCATGAAGCGGTTTCAGGGGACCCAGAGCGACAGTATTTGGCCCGACGAGAGGCCCGGACGCTGACTTCGGAGCAACTCAAGGAAGCGGTTGAATTTGTTCTTGGCGTTTCCATTGCCGCCGAGACGCCTCCAGAGTCCCCGCTAGCTCGCCAGTTGTATCTGATAAATAGTGGGATGTTGCGTAGCGGATTGGAAGCAGAGGGGAATCAGGTAGACTTGATCTTGTTGTTCGAAGCAAAGGCCTCGGCGCAGCTTACTGAACTCTATCGGCTGATCCTGTCGCGAGATCCTTCTGAAGCCGAGCGGCAGGCCTTCGTCCCCTTGTTGCAGAGTGCTGATAGCCGTGTAAGGGTTTTGAAAGACTTGGCCTTTGCTTTGTTGGCAAGTCGTGAATTTGGATCTGTTCGTTAAGCCTTATCTCTCAAACAATGAACCTGATGAATCGACGTTCTTTCTTGACCAGCATGGGTGCTTTGCCATTCCTGCCAGGATTGCTTTCCGGATCTGAGTTGTTAGGGAAATCCAAAAAATCGCTCATTCTGATTTGGCTGGATGGGGGTATGTCTCACATCGATACTTTCGACGGGAAACCTGAGGCGCATCCCAATATTCGTGGGGACCTGAGCTCTCACGAGTCGAGCTTGGAGGGAGTGTTTGTTAGCGAGGGCTTACCCCGGCTTTCGAAGCGAATGAAGCAGCTTTCTCTGGTTAGATCGTTGACGAGTCCTGAAGGCAATCATGACCGAGGATCGTGTTACATGCTTACCGGGAGACGGCCGAATCCTGTACTTACCTATCCCTCGATTGGGTCGCTCATAGGTCATGAAGCTAAGTCCTTGGAAGGAATGGTTCCCCCGTATGTTGCAATCCCTGATTCCCATTACTACGCGGGACACGGATTCTTGCCTTTGGCCCGAGGCCCCTTTGAAATTGGAGGGCGGCCTGGGTCGAGTGGATTTAAGGTGAAGGATCTCGAACCGGCCCCACATATGGAGCAGGCCATTCAATTGCTGAAACGAGTGGATCAATTTGACGGTGGGGCGCGATCGGATGCGGAGCTAGCTCGCGATCGATTCTTGAGTCAAGCCCAGTATCTATCCCTCAATCCTGAGGTTCGCGCGATGTTTGATCTGAAAAAGGAATCAAGCGATGTGCACCAGAAATATGGAAAGCACTTTCTGGGGCAATCCTGTCTGCTTGCTCGGCGTTTGGTGGAAGGGGGCGTTAGAACGGTCTTTGTGCGTGACAAGGGTTGGGATCATCACACCAATATCAAACAATCGCTCACCTATGGTTTTCCCCCTAAACTCGAGGCTGTGGACCAGGCGGTATCGGCGCTTCACGAAGATTTTGAGAGGCGCGGACTATTAGAAAACTGCGTCGTGATGCTGGCAAGTGAGTTCGGACGAACGCCTCGAATGAATGCAAGTGGTGGGCGAGATCATTGGTCTCGTGCGAGCTCCGTCCTCCTCTTTGGCTCTGGCATTAGGCCGGGAACGGTCGTGGGTAAGACGGATCTTAAAGGGGAAGCGCCGATTGAACGGCCCGTTTCTCCAGCAGATCTCTTTTATACCGTCCTCTCCGCTTTAGGGGCAGACCTTGACAACAAACTTCACACTGCTGACGGTCGCCCCATCCCCATGGTGGAGGACGATATGAGCCTGATCAGCGAATTACTTGTCTAGTGAAGGGATGCTTGTGAGTGGCTGGCGTTCGGCGATGATCTCTCGTTCTGTTGGGGGGATGGATCGCTATCATCGCGGCGGTCGTTTTTCGAAAACGGCGCGGGGGCTACTCAGCGCATTCATTCTCTCCTTGCCTTGGGCGGGGAAGGGTGCATCAGTAGACTACGGTGGACCGGTATCTGATTTAATTTGTATTGAGGGTAAGCCCTTCGCGGTTTCTCCGGCAGGAATAAGTCAAGGCACCGGTGAAGGGGCAAGTTTGGTGTGGCGATCGGGAACGCGTCTTTTTTCGCTGGCTGAGCTTCCGATTGGAAGCGACCCAACATTGGTTGTCGGTGGTGGCGAGCCAGGGGTGTCCGGGGAAATCGGGGTGTTCAGACATTCGAGCTCCGAAATTCGTTTCCTTACTGTCTCTAGCGATCTCATCTATGACCTTGACTGCGATCCGAGAGGGAGGCGCGTTGCCTACGGTTGCGCGGATGGAACGGTGCTCCTCGGCGGATTCACTGAGGAAGGACTGCTCGAACCAAGCTCCCGCTATAAGCACACCGCTCCCGTCCGCGCTGTTGAGTTCTCAGCGAATGGGCGTTATCTCGCATCGGCTGGATTGGATGGCTTGGTTCTCGTGCTCGATCTTGATACCGAGGCGTCGCCGCTAGTGTTGCATGACCATAGTGACAAGGTTGAATGCTTGATGTTTACACCAGATTCATCGTTCCTGATTTCCGGTGCTAGAGATGGTCGAGTGCGGGTTCATTCTGTGAACGGCCGACTGATCAGGAGTTACGCAAAACTTGGCGATATCCGATCCGGTGGGGCATGGCCGCGAGTCCAAGGCGTCTTGTCCCTTACTTTTGTGGGGACGCCGCCTTCCATTATTGCCGGGACCTCAAGAGGGGGGCTGTTTCGGCTCTCGGTCGAATCGGTGGAGACCGCGCCGCTCGATCGCCTAAATCAACCGATTACTGCACTCGCGTTTGATTCAGCCTTATTTGTTGGATCGGGGGAGGTCCGCTCGTTCGACATCACCAAGATAAAGTGACGGTGAATTGGCTGCCAGGCTCGCTAGCTGTCCGCACTAGTCCGGTGTGGCCAGTATTGTAGGCTCGTCTTCAGTCCGGTTGCTAGATTCCCATATTGTGGAGCAGGACGCAGAGTCTGTTTACCAGTGCGGTTACTTGGGGGTGCTCGGTCTCTAGGCCGATTACTGATGCTGAAAGGCCTTCGATTGAGTGATTTAAGAGATCGGGTCGTTTTGTGTCTCGTACCGCTTCGTGGGCGGATACCTGGGCAAATCCTGAGATGCTTTGTGACTCTTCAGGACGTGTCTTCGATAGTATCGTGACCTCTTGCTCGAGGTTCTTGATCAATTCTTCCAGCTCACCCCGGTGCTCACTGGAGAGTTCGGTTGCTTGATCGATCTGTTGGTGGATCTTTTTAAATGAACTTTCTATCATGGCGTTACTCTATTTGATAGACGGCCTTACCACAACCCGGATTCGATACTTGAGGTAAGTCTAGGCCTATAAATGGAAAGCTCAGCGTAGTAAAGGGTTGCTGCTTGGCTCTGGATTTGGCAGTTTAGTAATAACCCCAGAATAGTATGAGAATGTTATCACGTCTTTCGAATGCGTTCACCCTCATTGAACTGCTCGTCGTTATCGCCATCATCGCCATTCTAGCCGGAATGTTGCTGCCTGCACTCGCGAAGTCTAAGACCAAAGCGCAGGGCATCAAGTGCATGAGTAATAACAAACAGTTGCAACTGACGTGGTTCATGTACGCAGACGATAATGAGGACAAGTTAGTGCCGAACGGAACAGGAAATCAAAAAGGCTGGGTTGAGGGGTGGCTCAAGACACCGCAAGATGCGACCAATATCAATCTGTTGATGGCTCCTCGAGGCCTCTTGTGGAACTACAATCAGTCATTGGGCTTATACAAGTGTCCAGCGGACAAGAGCATGGCCAAGATTGGAGCCAAATCTTACCCTCGGGTCCGAAGCATGGCTATGAATGGTTGTATCAATGGGGATAGTTGGTACACCGCTGAGATTGATAAGACTCATTTTACCTTCCGGAAATTATCAACGATCATTGCTCCCTCAGGTAAGTATGTGTTTTTGGACGAGCACCCGGATGCGATTGACGATGGTTACCACTTGACCTTCGTGAATCGTGTTCAGCTCTGGGGTAACATGCCGGCGAACTATCATAATGGTGCGGCTGGGTTTTCCTTTGCTGATGGGCATGCTGAGGTGCATAAGTGGCGGGACCCGGACACTCTATCGAAGACGATTGTTTCGAATCCGAGAGGTCCGATCGATGTTCCCTGGATTCAAGTGCGGACCACAGAACCGAAGGATGACAACGCTGAATGGCCTCCGCAGCCCAATTGAGTTTTGTTCCCTTGCTAGGCGATGATGGCGTTTGTGTTGGTGCACTGGAGCCTATATGCTCTTACGCTTCGAGTCGTTGCAATGTCGATCTCATGGAGTTGAGCCGGGGGCGCAAGAACGCATTCATTCGATGATACATCACTGCCCCGGCGATGATCATGATTCCTGTGGCAACGATCACGCCGCCCCAATCGCCGTCCTTGTTCTGAATTCCTACGGTCTGGGTTTGCCATTTGGAGAGGATCACGAGTCCCAATATTCCGAGGCAGAATAGAGGAAGTCCCCTGCGGATGTGACGAATTTCTGTTTCCGTCTTGTCAATGAGTTGGGTTAGACAAGTTTTCAGATTATCTCCCATGGCCTCGTGTTCTTTTCGCTCCCGGATATAGTGGTGGGTCGCAATCATAGCGCATACAAAGGGGATCAGCGATAGTGCCAAATTGATAGACGAATTCCATGCTGTTCGCTCAGAATCCATGGCGATGGTAATGCTCTGTAGCGCTATGTTGCTTAGTCCAATAATTAAGGCAATTGTGAGTAGTGCCGTCTCAAGGAGGTGCCGTTTACGCGCTTGATCCAACCATTGCTGTGCTCGGGCTTGGCTAACGGATTGCGGTTTTTGGGTGTTCCAGACTTCATTCAATTCGTCGTAACTCATCTGTTTCTTTCCTTTAGTTGTGCCACTAGTTTTGCTTTTACTCTGTTTAGCCGAACTCCCACGTTGGCGACGCTTATGCCGAGGGTGTCTGAGATATCCCGATAGCTGTGCCCTTCAAGTTGCAGAAGAATCAGCGCTCTCTCTGCCTCACTGAGCTTTCGGATTTCTCGGTAAATGAGGTCGATTCGTTCATCCGGTGCTTCAGCGAGGGGAGTCTCATATTCGATTGACTGTTTATACTTTTCCCTTTTGCTCTGACGGGATTGGTAGCCTCGCTGCCATGAAATGGCGCAGTTGAGCGAGATGCGGTAGATGAACGTAGAGGCTTTGCACCGTTGGTCGAAGCTAGGGATGCTCTTCCAAATACAGATTCGAATCTCTTGAGCGAGGTCTTCCTGCTCGGCGATCTTGGCAGCGAACGAATGGGATACTTTGAATATGATTCCTTGATGGTCTCTCATCCATGCCTCGAAAAGCCTATCTTGACCGCGTGATGTCATCGTTCCCTTTACAAGACGCACGCCGATTCGTTTTTCTTACACCGGATTGAATTCTTTTTGTCTGATTCGAGTTTATCGTAAAACAATAAAAAAAGGCTAGACATGTTTCGTTTGGGATTTATCGTTTTTCAATAAATTGAATCTTATGAACAATCGACTTTCACAGCTTCCGAAATACATGCAATGGGTGTTCACTGGTTTGGAGGGTTTCGTGTTACTCGGGATGCTGATCGTGCTAGGGCTGATGTTTACCGGGGGACGAATGCTTGTTAGTGGTGGGAACTCTGACGGTAGAATCGATATTTCTCTAGATCTTGGTCGAATTGCCTTCGACCTGCCTGAGGATTCCTACTCGATTGAAAGTGAGGTTTTCAATGCAGAGAGTATTCGACTAGAGGATATTGTTGGCAAGGTGGCGGTAAATAATCCTCGTGATCTCACTTTGTTCATGGATGCGTTCCTTCTGCCGATGGGGATATTGCTGTTATTTGGAGGGGGAATGATCTTGGCCATTATCGAATGTTTCCGCCGCCTTTTTCGCAGTGTTCGATATGGAGAGTCGTTTCAACCGAAGACGGTTGCGAATTTGCACAAGATTGGAGTCCTGGTAATCGCCCTCGAAATCGGGATTGCGCTTCTTAGTACTTGGGTGCATTTAAACGTCGGCAATTTTCTCTCAAAGAACATGAAGGTTACTGGTATTGAGACACAGTTCCACCTTCCTGGTGTGGGAAGAGGGTTGAGTGTTGGCGTTGGCACTGCTGAAACCCACTTTAGTTTGAACCTATCAGTCATCCTGGGAGGGCTGATGTTGATGGCCATTGGAGAAGCCTTTCGGCAGGGCGCAGTGATTAAACGGGAACACGAGTTGACCATTTGAAAATTGGTATGCCGATTAGAGTCAATCTCGATAAAGTCATGAAAGAACGTCAGATGAGTCTTTCTGAACTTGCAGAAAAAGTGGGGATCACCCTCGCCAATTTAAGCATCCTCAAGACCAACAAGGCCAAGGCGGTTCGATTCTCGACCCTCGAAGCCTTGTGCCGTGAGTTGCATTGTCAGCCCGCCGATATTCTGGAATTCGAGGAGGAATCCTAACGTTGGTCCGTCATTTGAGAAGATCAACGCTGGCTTCGTTGGCCGTCGATTGCGCGGGAGAGGTGTGGTTGTCGTGATTGCTTCGACCGCTCGAAGAAATGCTTTATCGAACAGGTTCTAGACCGTAGCTTGTCTTCAGCCAATAGCGACGTTTCATGCCGGATCGAAGGACATTTTTAAAAGGAATAGGGGTAAGTCTTGCTCTCCCGATGTTGGAATCACTGGCGCCTCTTCGAGCCCGTGCGACCACGGTGGGGGCAGCCAGGGTAAAACGATTTGTTTGTGTGGGAACTTATTTGGGATTTCACCGAGAGAGCTTTTTTCCTGCTGAAACGGGGGCAATGTATTCCATGCCGTCTGTCTTGGAGCCTGTCTCTTCTTTTAGGAAGGAAATGACTATTTTCTCGAGGCTCGACCATCGAGGTCGCAATGGCCATGAGGGGTGGAAGGCCTGGATGACGGGACGTGCCACGGGGTCGATTTCGATGGATCAGATCATGGCTGGGCACGTCGGTAGTCTAACACGGTTTTCATCCCTTCAGTTGACTTGTGGCACGCCTCCTAGTGAAGCCCGTTTAAGCTTTACGAAGGAAGGGGTTGCTCTTCCTATGATCGGGCGCCCCAGTGTTTTATATCAGACGCTGTTTCGATCGAATACTGATCGAGCTCGATTAGATTATCTCCTGGGAACGAACGAGAGCGTGTTAGATGGGGTGATGGCTGAGGCACGGGCCTTGGAACGTCGAGTATCCAAGGCGGACCGTGAGAAGCTTGGTGAGTATTTTGCGTCGGTCCGTGATGTTGAGAAGAAACTACAGAAACAGCGACTTTGGTTGAGTAAACCGACCCCATCGGTGAATTATCCTTTACCCGAGTTTGATCCTGTGGCGCCTGACTTGGCTCTCGAGTGTGAATCGATCATGTACGATTTAATGGCCTTGGCGCTCACAACCGATTCGACTCGGGTCCTGAGTTTTCTAATCCCTGGATGGAGTCAGGTCTTTACAATTGAGGGACGAAAGTTAAGTGCTGGTTATCATGGGCTGTCCCATCACGGCAACGATCCGGCAAAGATTGCGGAATACAATTTGGTGGGGACGGAACACGTAAAACGGTTCTCACGCTTTCTTTCCCAGCTAAAATCCTCTCGTGATGCTTCGGGGGCTTCGCTCCTGGATTCGACGGCGGTTATCTTTGGCAGCGGAATGGGGGACTCGAATACCCATGACAATTCTGATTTACCGACCTTGATGATCGGGGGCGGCTTTCGGCATGGATCGCATCACAGGGTGCCTCGAAACACCGGCGCCTCTCGTCGGCTTGGAGATCTCTATTTGACCTTGATGCAGCAGGCCGGAATTGAGATCGATTCGTTCGCAGGAAGCCAGCAGAACCTTAACGAGTTACTTGTTTGATAGTAATCGCAGTGAACTCTATGAAGGCTCGGTTTGAGATGAAATTCTTGAAACAGCATGGCAATCAGAGAGCCTGTTTGATTGGGTTCATTTCGCTCGTCTTAGTGACGTTTCGCGTCACGGGCAGCGAAGCGATTTCAGAATCGAACAGAGAATTTTTCGATCGGTACTGCTTTGACTGTCATTCAGGTGATGACCCCGAATTTGGGGTTAATCTCGACAG
>CAJXVR010000109.1 GCA_913061285.1 uncultured Verrucomicrobiota bacterium
CGAGATGTAGAGAGGTCTCGTGGGCTCGGAGATGTGTATAAGAGACAGGGTGAAAGCCGCACCGTCACGGTCGATTTTGCTGCTGATTTCGCTGTCGCTGAGCTGGGTGGAAAATCGGGCGTTTTTGAGGTTGAGATCAGCCAAGTGAAGGAGCAGATCCTGCCGGAGGTGAACGAAGAGTTTGCAACCCAGTTTGGAGCTGAATCGGTCGAAAAATTGCGTGAAGGCGTCCTTCGCGATTTGGAAACTGAGTTGAAGACTAAGGTGAGTCGAGATCTTCGTAATCAGTTGCTCCAGGGACTCATGTCTCGAGTGACTTGCGAGCTTCCGGAATCGGTCGTTGAAGAAGAGACCAAGAATGTTGTGTATAACATCGTTCGAGAGAATCGAAATCGTGGGATCTCGAAGGAGATTATAGATAAGCAAAAGGACGAGATCTACTCAATGGCGAGTAACAGCGCCAAGGATCGAATCAAGTCGGCTTTCATTATTGGCAAGATCGCGGCCAAAGAGGGGATCACGGCCAAGAATGAAGAGATTAACTATCGAATCATTGAGCTTGCTCAGGCCTATGATATCAAGCCAGAAAAAATGGCCAAACAGCTTAAGGAGCGCAACGGAATCTCTGAGATTCAAGAACAGATTATTAGCTCTAAGGTCGTCGATTTCCTCGAGTTGCACGCAAAAATCGAGGATGTTCTGCCCTCTGAGTAAGCTGAGTTAGAGGCGCAACTTGGAATCATTGAAATTCGGAAGGGTCTACTGGACTCTTCCGAATTTTTTTTCTAGTTCCTGACACGATAACTCGATCAATGTCGGTCGGCCGTGGGGACAGGTGTAAGGCATGCGACAGTGTCTCATGTCGTTGAGTAGTTTTTCGAGTTCCTTCTCATGGAGGCTATCATTCGCTTTTACGGCGTGCCGGCACACTGTCTTGGCAATGACATCTTCTCCCAGACGAATCTTATTGATCGATTCCCCGGCTCGTTTGAGCTGATCGATCACTTCGAGAGTAAATTGTTTCGCGTCTGGTACTTTGGCGAAGGGAGGAAGGGCATCCAGCAAGAATGTCTGATCTCCGAATTCGCTGATGCCTACGCCGAGTCGAACGAAGGCCGATAGCTGTTCTCGGAGAAACTGCGCGTCTCGAGCGCTGAGTTCCAACGTTTCAGGCAGCAAAAGACGTTGCGATGGTGCATCGCCCGTTTGCATTCGATCCATCATTTGTTCGAAGAGCACTCGTTCGTGGGCTGCATGCTGATCCATCAGAACCATCCCTCTGTCTGATTCGTAAACCACGTAGAGCTTCCCGATCACCCCAAGGAACCGAAGTGGGACCTGAAGAAGGGGCGTTGGAACGCCTTGGGTTTGAGGCAAGAGCGACGGGCTTGCCGGAGTGTGTTCTGCCCGGAGTACGGGACTGAGAGAAGGGGATGGCTCGCTGGAAATTAATGGAGAATCTTCCGAGCGTGGGCTGGCAAAGTCTTGACTGCTGCCACGCGGAAGATTGAGCTGAAGAGGGGGGACGGCATCGATGGATTCGATGGATTCGACGTTTTCACTTGTCGGTATTAGCGGTGTCGGGGGGGCTGAGATGTGAGGAACGTCCGAGACGAGCTGCGGGCGAGTGCCAGGCTGACTATATTCAAGGAGTTGATTCTTGATTGCTTCCGCGACGAATCGTCGTACGCCGAATTCGTTCCTAAATTTAACCTCCTTCTTTGAGGGATGGACGTTGACATCGACAAGACGTGTATCGATTTCCAAGAAGAGGCAGCAGACGGGGTATCGGCTCTTCATGAGGCAAGTGTGATATCCCTCTATTAGGGCTCGGTTGAGACCGCGGTTTTCGATGGGGCGACGATTCACAAACAGGTGCTGATCTGAGCGGGTCGAGCGAGACATGCCGGGTGAGCCAATCAATCCCCAGAGTCGGATTGGTTGTTCGCTGCTCGGGTCTGGGTCGGGACTCGAGTCGTGGACGGGAAATGTGCCTTCGGCCTCGATACGAAGCATCTTGGACGCTTCGTTGTTGAGGGCCTTGTAGCGGATAGCGAGTAGGTCGAGATCAGACGAGGCGCTTTGGCTCGGGCTTGCTGGAGGAATCTGCCACATCGTTCGCCCGTCTTGAATGTAGGTGAATCCGATCTGGGCGTGCGCTAAGGCCGCGAGTTGGAGATAGTGTTGAATGTGGGAGCGCTCAGTTTCTGCGGTTCTTAGAAATTTTCTTCGTGCTGGCAGGTTGTAGAAAACGTTTCGAACTTCAATGCACGTTCCGGAGGCTCCTGTGCCGGCATGAACTTTGATGATTTTTCCACCATTGATTATTATCTGAGTACCATCGGGATCCTCGCTGTCGCGCTCTCTTGTCGTTAGGGTAAAACGGCTGATGCTTGAAATACTCGGTAGGGCTTCACCGCGGAACCCCATGGTTTGGACTGAGGCTAGATCGGTAGCTTCTCTTATTTTACTCGTGGCGTGGCGTTCCAGGGATAGGAGCGCATCGTCGCGGCTCATTCCGATACCATCATCAGTGATGCGAATCAGACTTCGTCCACCTGCGTCGACCTCGACTTTGATCCGGGTTGCCGAGGCATCAATGGCGTTCTCTACAAGTTCTTTGACGATACTTGCGGGGCGTTCGACCACTTCGCCTGCAGCAATTTGATTGGCGACTTTTTCAGAAAGTAGGCGGATCCGTTGCATGCTGGCGAGTATCTAGGGTGGTTTCGGAATCTTGAAGGTGCCTCAGGCTTGACTAATGGTAGTCGCCATCGTGTCTCCCATCCGAGCGTAGAGTTCTCGATGAGATCGGCTGTTTTCGGAGAGGTCTGACATGAGCGTGATTCTACCCGGTTCGAAAAACGTCATCGTGGCGGAACCACCGAAGGAGAAAAAGCCTTTTTCTTCGCCTCGTTTCACCGGTTTGTTGGGGGCGAATGTTTGGGTGATGCTGCCGACATTGGTTGCTCCGAATTCGACGATGGTAACCTCTCCGAGGGTGTCAGACTGGAGTCGGGTAATCATCCGTTTGTTGTGCCACAGATAAGAGAGATTCTGCCTTAGCGCGAGGGGGCTTACGGAGTAGAGCGCTCCTCGGACGATCTTCGCTTCCGTTGGCACACCATCGGTTGAAAAATGAAATCGATGATAGTCCGTCGGGCAGAGCCGAGAGAGGATTGCGGTGCCTTCCTTGTAGCGAGTGGCCAAGGCATCGTCGTGAAAGAGCTCGGCGAGCTTGAATTCTTGTCCCTTGACGAACACTCCTTCGATGCTTGCTAGGTTTTGAAATCCGAGGTGGCGTCCATCCGCAGGGAACACAACACTAGCTTCGTTACTGTTCACGGGGCGCGATGCAGACCGGAGTTTTCGCGAGAAAAAATCGTTGAAATGCTCGAAAGAGTCGACCTTTTTCTCGAACTCGCTAGCGTCGAGTCCGAACTGTTTGAGGAAGGGGGTGATCCGCGTCCGGCTTCCCGTCTGATTCATACGCCATCCGTACCAGTGAGAGAAGAAGAGGCGTTTAACGATGAGTTGGACGGTGAGCCGTCCCAATGGTGTCCCATAGGCCCAACGGAGATAGGGCTCACCATAGATCGCTTCTTCTTCAATAGTCTCGGTATAGCGATTGAAGAACTGTATTGGCTCAGTGTTCAAGGGCTTTTCCGACCTGGAGGCTGTGGTTGATCAAGGGGATTCGCTCGCGAAGGAGATGGTTGGTCGCTGCGCAGTTTCCCTGGCGCTGGGTCAGCCGTTGAAGACGTCACTGATTCGGTCTCCCGTTGGGTGGAAACAGGCTCATTGATTCGATATTTCTTCAGTTCTGCGTAGAGCGACTTCGATAGGCCGGATTTTCGAAAGCCCAAGAGTTTAACCCCGCGTAGATCAAAGTGTTCATGGATATCGGTGGACCGAAAATGCTGAACAATGGGATAGTGCTTAAACTTCCTTAGCGCTTCGGATTTTCCGCGGTCGGAGATGTCGTGGGTGAGAAGAACGAACTGGAGCTGAGACTTTGATCGCAAAATGACGTGCTGTCCCACGATCAATGCGCGGGCCCGTTTAATAAACGGGAAAAGGCGTTCGGGCTTCTTTGTTGTGGGTATCATGGGCTTGAACGGAGGGAATCGTCGGTCGTCCGCCCAGGCATTCAAGCGGATTCAGTCAGAGCGTCTAGCACAATCAGAGGCTATGAGGCGCTTTTATCATCGAAAAGCCCCACTTTTCCCTGCACTCATCGATTATTTCTTGGCTCTTTGATTGATTCTCGTCTTCAGAACCTGGTATTTATTCTGCTACAGATGTTGATGGAGGTAAAGCAGCTGTCTCAGCAAATTCCGAGATGAAACACATTAAGAATAGAATGCATTGGCGCCTCGCTATTGTGTGTTTTTTCGTTCTCGGAACCTGGCAATGGGTGGGAGGGCAGGTGACGAATCCTCCCGAGCCTTCGATTCCCGCGGTTCCACCCCCCTCGCTCCCGCAACCTGGTTTGCCTGAAGGCGGCGTTGGGGCAATCGTTGGAAGGGCAAAGTTGGATCAGGTGCTGCAAACGGCGCTTGAGCAGATTGCTGAGCAAACGCTCAATACCTTTGAGCTCTTGAATGGATTGGGACTCGAAGCCGATACTCGTCTACGGGTCCTGGTTGAGGTTCAGTTTTCGGGCAATGCAGATCCATTGGAGGCTCGAATCGCGGAACTAAATGGACTGGTCTTGATAAATTCGCAGGGATTGAGTGGGCTCCGGGCTCGAATTCCGATCTCCCGATTGATAGAGCTAGGAGAGGAATCTGCTGTGATTCAGATTCGGGCTGTGGGGGCCTTCGCAGCTGCGTTGCCTCCCGCTCTGGATATTGGGTTACCCGGACGCCAGCTTTCGATTCCTGCCCTTGAAGGGATCCGAGCCGCTTTGATCGAGAAACAAGCGCGTACGAGTGTTCAACGGAAACTCGATTCGGCCTTGGTCTTGGCGCTGAAACGGCGCCAAAATCTTAGGATCGCTGATGGGGCATTGGACAGGGTTCGAGTAGTCTTGAGGGAGGATCTCGAGAGTCGGGTGTTGGTCGAGATTTCTTTGAACGAATCCGATCCGCTCCTAGTGGATCAAATTCAAACCCTTGGCGGCGAGGTGACGGTTCAGATCGACCGCTTCCGATCGATACAAGCCTGGCTTCCGCTTCAAAGCTTGGAAACGGTCGCCGAAAATCAAGCCGTCCGGCGGATTCGTCGAGCCATTGCTCCCGAGTCTCGTATTCACAATCGATCCGAAGGTGATATTCGGCACCGCGCGGATGTGGTGCGACGGGAATTTGGCTTTGACGGCAAGGGGATCAAAGTAGGAGTGTTATCAAACGGCATAGATACACTTCAGGCTAGACAGGGTAGTGGCGATCTTCCCGATGACATCATTGTCCTTGAAGGGCAGCAGGGGGTGGGAGATGAGGGGACTGCTATCATGGAGATCGTGAATGATTTGGCCCCTGGTGCGGACTTGATGTTTGCGAGCGGATTTCCAAGCGAAGCTCAAATGGCTCAAAATATTTTGGATCTGGCAGAGGCTGGATGCGACGTGATCGTTGATGACGTGGGACATCATTTGGCCCCTGTTTTCCAGGACGGCGCGGCAGCGCAAGCGGTCGAGAGTGTTTTTCAACAGGGCGTTGCCTATTTTTCTGCGGCTGGCAATGCAGGGAATTTTGATGCGGGCACTTCCGGCGTCTGGGAGGGGGATTTTGTTGCCTCAGAACTTGCAATCGAGGGACAGAATTACATCGTTCATCAATTCGGTGGCGGGGTGCCGTTTAATGAGCTGAGAACAGACCCGCGTTCGGTGATTGCCTTGCATTGGTCTGATCCCCTAGGTGGTTCAGCCAATGACTATGATCTGTTTATCTTGAACGAGAACGGAACCGAAATCGTAGCAATCTCAGACAATATTCAGGATGGCAGCGGTGATCCGCTAGAATTCATTGATTCCCGTTTGGAAGATCATACTTGGTATCGAGTCGTCATTGTTCAATCGGCGGGTGAGGATCGCTTTCTTCGACTGGATACCTTTGGGGCGGATATTGAGTTCGTGAGCCCCGGCCAAGTCTTCGGACACCCTGCGTCAGAAAACGCTATTGCGATCGGAGCCGTTTACCAAGGCAACGGACTTTTCGGACCCGGCTATTTTGATGGCGACGAGCTCGTTGAGTCGTTTAGCTCTGATGGTCCTCGGCGCGTCTTTTTTTCCAGCGATGGCGTCGCTTATACGCCAAACGATTTGAGTGCGTCGGGTGGTGTTCTTAGGGCGAAACCGGATTTTGTTGCGGCTGATGGTGTCTCTACTAACACCCCCTTCTTCGAACAGTTCTTTGGGACTTCTGCCGCCGCTCCTCATGCCGCGGCCATCGCCGCGCTGTTGATGCAACGTGGTGTGACCGATCCTCGGAATATTCGGCGTCTCTTCGAGGCAACTGCGATCGACGTTGAGCTGCCCGGGTTTGATAGGAAATCAGGCCATGGAATTATTGATGCCTATCAGGCAATGATGTCTCCCGTCGCAGTTGATGATTTGTTGTCCCGAGAGTTCGAACCCGTGATGGTGCTGGATGAGGCGTCTTTAGTGGGAAATGATCTTGCTGGGGTTGCTCAGGGATTGTTGAAAGTAGCGGGCGTTAGTCCCGTTTCAGATCGGGGCGGAGAAGTAAGTCTTGATAGCGGACTCATCAGCTATCGGCCAACCTTGGGCTTTCGTGGACTGGATCGATTCGACTATACCATTTCGGAAGTGGGGAGCTCGGCGATTTCCGGATCGGTACGCATTGAAGTGCTCGCTCCCGTACCACTTCCGCTCAAGCTGACGATTTCAAGCCTCAGCTCCGGGAACGTCTCACTCGCCGTCGAGGGCAATAGTGGGCAGGCTGTCGCAGTTGAAAAGGCCTTTGAACTCGGTGATGCTGCCTCATGGGATCGATTCTCGACCCTCAATCTGGACAAGACCGGTCGTGCTACGCTTGAAATGCCACCCACCGAGATGGCTGGATTCTTCAGAGTGCGTACCGATAGCCTTGGACGCTAGTGCTTTCGGCTAACAACGGGCTCCTGCCCGATTCTGAGCTAGCCCTTCCGAGGGGAGCATCAATCGGGTGCATGTTGCAGTGCCTCGAGAAGGTAGGCGAGTTCGGAATCGATCTCTGATTCTTCGGGGGTTGTTTGCGCGATTTCGTTGCGAACGATTTCTCTGAATCGTTTTCTAAGGCGGTGAATCGCGACTTTTGTTGCCGTTTCAGACCAGACTAGTTGACGTGCTACTTCGGAATGAGAGTGAGCGGAACCATTGCCAAGTAGCGATGGTTTTAGGATTTGGAACTGATCAATCTTGCCTTTGCGTTCCCATTCACTCTCGATCTTTCCTAAAGATCGTTCCATGACGCTGAGTGCCCACTGTCGGTCAAACCAAGAATCGGGTGCCGATTTCGACGATGCACTGAGATCAGGGCTCTGGAAGTGCTCGTCAGCGTCGAGGCTGATTGGGACCTGCCCTTCACCCCGTTTTTTTCTGAGCTGGTGCTTGCGTTCATCAGTGAGGAAATGTTTGACCGCTCCCAAGATGTAGGAACGAAAACGCCCGCGTCGTGGATCTGGCTTAAGATCTTGTTTGGCTAAGATAGAAGCGAAGAATCCTTGGGTGAGTTCGAGGGCAGTGGACTCGTCTCGCCCTTCTCGACGCAGGAATCGGTAGACGGGGCGGTAGTAGGCGTCACACAATTCGCTGAGCGCGGCTTGCGCTTCTGGAGTCTCGCCTCGGGCGCGCAAAACTAGACTCCAACGAGTCGGTGAAAACGGTGTGTTTGAATCGTCCTGATCCATTGGAGAGAGTTCGTCGTTTTCCATTCACTCGGTTCTTCCTACCAGGGTGAGGACAACGTCATCTTCGGACGCTTGCGGAATGGTGAGAATGGGAATGATATCCCCGGGAAACACCTGAAGCGATTGCCCTTTCCATGCTGCCTGAGTTCTCGTTAGAAGCGCTTGTTGCGCGGTTTCGGCGATTGAAGGGGGAAGATCAAGGGCAACAGTGTGTTCGGTCGGCTCATAGGACCCATCAGGACGGGAGCGTATTCGCCCCGCTTGACTGAGGCTGTTTGCGAAGTTCGGAAATGAGCCACTGGTGTTCCAATCGATGGTTCCTCCATTCTCGGTGCGTGTGTAGACGAATACGATCCGGCGGGTGCCGTTGTGAGTTTCTATTTTAACATCGGATACATTGATCTCGACGCTTTCGCCCTGTGCAGAACGCGCTTTGAGACTTGTCGGGGTAACAGTCGGCGCTGGAGATTCAGAGGAAGTGTTTGTGTCTCTTCTAAACGGATAGAGCATGAGGATGAATCCGGCAATTAGGACTCCGATGGAGATCTTTTGCCATCGAGTTAACGGGCCCCATGCCTTTTGTCCGGTGGCCCATCGAAAGGTCATGACAATAATCGCGATTGAAAGCAGAAATGCCGTTACTCCAAGGACAATCCATGAGAATGGACTGAGTAGGGTCGGCGAATCGGTCCGGGCCGCAATCAGGTAGGGAATGCCAATAATGATGCTCACAAGGGCAATGATTGGAAGTTCGAGTGCGCCGAAGACGCCCAGTGGCAGCCCCAGGAGTCCGCCACGCGACTGCCGAATTTCCGAAATACCGATCCACCCGACGATTGAACCGATCCCTCCAAGAAGAATGGCGGGGAAAAGGGGGGTGAGTATCGCAGCGAAAATGTTGTCATCGCGAAGCGCGAGAACGAGCACGGTGAAGCTGATGAAGAAGCAGGATGCCGCCGATAGCACCGAGGCTATGATCGACTTGTATGACCATCGAGCTGGGGTGACCTTCGTTTGGCTCTGGTCTCGGGTGACCTTTGCTCTATCCTTGGTGTTTTCTTCGGAAGATTCCTTTGCCTCCTCGACCTCCGTTCTGAAGCGATTCGCGGTCGGTTGGCGGCGTTCACGGTCTTTCTCGAGAGCCCTGAGTACGATCTCGTCGATTGTTGGGCTCACCTGGGTTTTTGTGGAAGGAACATCGAATCGCCCAATCGGAAGTTCGCCGGTTAACATTTCGTAGAGGACGACTCCGAGCGAATAGATGTCTGCTCGATGATCGACGTCGGTCGGGTTTTCGATCTGTTCGGGAGCCATGTAGTGAGGCGTCCCCAAGGTTTGTCCCATTGATGTTAGTGTGGGACTATTCTTGCTAGGGTCGCCCGTCAGCTTCGCGATGCCGAAGTCTGCTATCTTGACATTCCCATGGGTATCCATGAGGACATTTTCGGGTTTGATGTCCCGATGGAGAATCTTTTGTTCGTGGGCAAATTGGAGGGCTTCGCAGATTTTAGGGACGATCTTGAGAGCTTCGCCGGGGGAGAAACGGCCGGCTTGCATTGCTTCCCTTAAATTGACTCCATCCACATGTTCCATCATAAGATAGTAGAGGGCCTCCACGTGCCCGAAATCGTACACGGCAACGATATTGGGATGGTTGAGCCGAGCGAGCATTCGTGCTTCTCTCGAGAAACGCTCAGCAAACTGAGGGTCGGCTCCTAGTTTCGGGGGGAGTAGCTTGAGAGCAATCACTCGGTCGAGGTGCGGCTGCCTTGCCTTGTAGACAATGCCCATCCCTCCCTGACCCAAAAGTTCCAAGATTTCGAGTCCTGGAAACGCCCTTGCGACCTCTTCCTGGGTGGGAAAGTCCGAATGAACGAGTGTCGGATGGTTCGGTCCTCCTTCGGTTGCGACGCCACTGAGCAAGCATTCTGGGCAAAGGTCCTGAGGCGCGTCCATAGGAATGGCCTTTCCACAGTTTGGGCACGAATTCTTCTTTTCTGGATTTTTCATCGTGCTTGTTTACTGAGACGTTGGAAGGGAAAGGTTACAAACATTCTGTAGATGAGGCGAGATCTCCAGTTGAAATCGTGAGACTGAGGCTGCTTCCGAAGCTCCTCGTAACAAACGCTACTGAGCCTGAGGAGAGAAAAAAGGGGAGAGAGCGGCGAAACCAATAAGCGTTTTCCAATCCGTTACTCACGCCGAAAGACTGTTTTTAGACCAGGCGAAAGAAAGTGGTTCAGCCGCTCTCGTCGATAATATACGCATTTTTCGTCCCAAAGTTTTGATTTGATGGTTTTTTTTTCAGAAAATTGCGACAAGACCTAGAATAATTAGCTTTTGAGCCTTCTTGTCTGAATAAGGGGAGAGTGTTGCTGTGTCGTCGCGATCCGCGATTGTGGTCCGAAATGAGCATAATGCTCAACGAGTCCACAGCGTGGGCGCTCATTTGGGATTGAGGTGCCTCTCTAGAAACTTCAGCACTGCCGTATTCTGCTTCTTGTCGTAGAAGGCTGGTCCACCATGGGCGGCACCGTGAATGACGATCAAGTGGGTAGGCAACTCGAGGGCCTGGTAACGTCCGTGAAGTTCATGCGACTGATTGATGGGCATCTGCGGATCTTGGTCTCCGTGAAGTAAGAGCAGAGGGGGATCGGTCTCATCAACATGGGTGACCGGACTCGCAAGCTTGGCGATGGCGGGCACGTCCTCTGGTTGGCCTCCGAGTAAGAGTTGTAATGCGGGGACTCGAACGCCTAGACCGTGAGGAGTGGATTGATTAAGAATCGAGCTCAGGTTGCTCGCCCCGTAGTAGCTGACGATTAGTTGAACGTCGGAAGACTGCTCAAGATATTGGCCCACCGTTCCTTCGAGTTCACGATGCCCGTTGGTGGTTCCTACGAGGGCGACTAAATGACCACCGGCTGAAGCGCCTGCGATGGTGATGTTCAATGTATCGAGATTGAGCGATCTCGCCTTTGCCCGTAGGAAACGAATTGATGCTTTGATGTCGTGGATCTGTGCCGGAAATGGGGCAACCGGGCTGAGGCGATAGTCGACACTTGCGATCGCATAGCCGTGATCGACAAAGGGCTTCAGGGGCATGGAGGCTCTCGAACCGGCCCGCCACGCTCCTCCATGAACCCATACAATAACGGGAGCTTTTTCGCTACTTGAGGGCCGGTAGAGATCTAATTTTAGTTCTATGCCGTCGACTTCGGCGAAGGGAATGCCTTTTTCCACGTGAACTTCGGCAGATTCGATCATAGTGTTTCCGCAGATACAGCTTAGGCCCAGTGCCAAACGATAGACAGTTTTCTTGAGGATGTGATGCGGCATGGGACGATGATAAAGGATCTTGGCGGTTGGTAAATTGGTTTTTCTCGGTGGATGCCACGATTTCCTAGTCTGCGAACAACGGGCGCTCCAGGTATCTATTTTGTGGTCAGGACGACGTCTCTAGGCTATGACGGTGTGGTGTCCCAATCGTTTCGTTGCCAGTGGTATCTCGTCCCGCTTCTTGGCTGGATCGTGATCGCGCAAGCCGTCGCGAATGATCTTAAGAGGGCGTCCAAAGAGGATCTCTGGGCGCTTGAAACCCTTCGTTTCCCTGGTGACGTTGAAGCGTCTGGCGAGTTCCATCTCATTGATACAATCCTTGACTCAGAACATCAGCGCGTAGGGCTGCGGGCTGTTCCACAGGCGGATCGTCTGACGTGGTTGCGTCGAGTCAGTTTTGATCTCATTGGTCTGGCTCCCACGATTGCGGATCAGGAGGCGTTCTTGAATGACAGATCGGAATCTGCCTACGAGACGGTGGTTGATCGTCTGCTTTCGGATTCACAGCATGGTGTCCGCTATGCCCGTCACTGGCTTGATGTCCTGAGGTATGCGGATATTGATGAACGGATGCCCGCTGGAAGTAGCCTCTATCATTGGAGAGATTGGGTGATTCGTGCGCTGAATCGAAATCTGCCTTACGATGCCTTCGTTCGGACCCAGCTCACGGGCATCGAGGTTCGGGAGCGAACGACGATCAATGCCTTGGGCTACCGCAGTCGGCGGAAACCACGTTTGGACAATCTCTTTGCGCTTGGTTACCTCGCCCGTGGGGCCACATCAAGAGGGGATGGGGATCATGCTCTTGCGATGTCGGCGGTGGAGACGACTTCGAGTGCGTTCTTAGGGATGACTGTCGCCTGTGCGAAGTGTCATGATCATTTCTACGATCCGATCACGCTGGAGGATTACTATCGAATGAAGGCGTTGTTCGATCCCCTCATTTTGCGGGACATCCCCTTAGCGACCGCCCCTCAGATTGTTCAATACGGAAATGATCTCCGGACCTATGAGCTGCGCAAGAAAGATATCGATGAAGCCATCGCTCTGATTGAAGCGCCTTATCGTGATCGTCTCTACCGTGAGCGGGTGGAGATGCTGACCGAAGGTATTCAAGAGATTATTCGCAAACCCGATTCGGAACGAAGCCCTGAAGAGCGGAAAATTGCGGATGACTATTTTCCCGTTCTGAGGATCGACGTTGGCAAAATTCGTGAAGTGATGCCGAAGGAGGTTGCTACGAACTATGACGCGACGAGAGACCAGTTGAAGGCGTTGAAACGTCCCGCGGCCTTGCCCAATTTTTTAACCGTTGAGGAAGATGCCAAACGTAGGGAAATAGTTCGGTACGTTTTAAACTCAGGTGAAGCGTCGAGGCCGGAAACGAATCGGGTTGTGACCCCAGGCTTCTTGTTTGAGCCGGAAGGAACTGAGTTTAGCGATGGATTTCGGGAATCCTTTGTTGATTGGTTGACGGCCAAGGAGAACTTGCTTTTTGGCCGAGTCGTGGTGAATCGAATTTGGCAGTGGCACTTTGGAAAAGGACTGCACTCCAAGGCGAACGATTTTGGAAGTTTGGCGGAGGAACCTCCGTTGCGTCCCTTGCTCGACGGACTTGTAGCTGAGTTCCTCGCCCACGATTTTGACATGAAGTGGCTTCACAAGCGAATTGTGCTATCGGCTGCTTATCGTCGTGCCTCTGCCTTCGATGAGAATCAGTATCAGGCAAACCAAACGCGGGATCGAGGGAATGAGTTCTATTGGCGGTTTCCGCTTCGCCGCCTCGAGGCGGAGCCAATCTACGATGCACTCTTAGCTCTTGCTGATCAACTAAATCTCAGTGAAGGTGGGCCGTCCTACGAAGTCGACGAAGCTCTAGACCAACCTCAGCGACGAGGTATCTACCTGAAGCGGGGATTCCGTTCACAGGAAAACCGACTGCCGGTCTTCCTGGAAGCCTTTGATGCCGAGGACGGTCGTGAGTCCTGTGAACGTCGTGAGCAGACGGTGACGGCCCCGCAGGCACTTTGGCTGATGAACAATCCTTTGGTACATCAGGCGACTCGTGCCTTTGGCGCCCGTCTATCAGCGTTGGCAGCCGGGGAGCGATTGTTGGGTATCGAACTTGGATACCGAATGGCCCTTGGTAGATCGCCGACGCCGAGTGAGATTCAAACGGTTCTAAAGTATTTGGAGCCTTATCCCAACTCATTCGAGGCGTTGGCCTGGATGTTGGTCAATCTTGATGAATTTATCTACATTCGCTAGGGAGATGAGTGTGACCCAATCTGTAGCTAGTCCATTGTCCCGACGAGATTTTATCGCGGGCGCAGTGACCGGATTGGCGGGGACGGCACTGGGCAACCTTTGGGCGGAAGATCAATCCTTTCTTCGTCCTAGTGCACTGCCGGCACTTCCCGCAAAGATTCGCTCTGTTATCTACCTCTTCATGTGCGGCGGCGTGAGCCATATCGATACCTTTGACCCGAAGGATCGTCGCTGGGAGGGGACCTTCATTGACGCGATTGGATTCGGAGACAATCTTGCTGCGATGAAGCGGCCGGTAATCCCTTGCCGTCGCGTCTTCACACGCTATGGGCAGTCAGGGACGCCTGTTTCTGATTGGTTTCCGCACGTGGGGAAAATGGTCGACGATATTGCGGTGGTGCGTTCAATGTACTGCCGCGAATCGAATCACTTTCCCGCGGTCATCGAAACGGCGACGGGGCATCGCGGACGCCTGCTCGAAAACCCAACGTTGGGAAGTTGGGTGAATTACGCCCTTGGATCGGCAAACCGAAATCTCCCCACCTTTGTTAATCTAGGCCGACCGACGTCTCCAGTGCAGTTGACTGGCGGCTATCTCGGGGCCCAGTATTCAGCCACACCGTTTCAATCGGGGGCAACGCCGATTCCAAATTTATACCCACCTAATCCGATTCAGCGTTCTGAGCAGTCACGACGCCTTGATGCCTTGCTCGATCTCAATCGTGATTTTCGGGCTCAATATGAACTCGAATCAGCGATTGCGGCTCGGCGTCATGCCTATGAGCTTGCGGCAAGAATGCAGCTGTCGGCTCCCGAGGCGGTGGATTTTTCTGATGAACCGAAACATGTCATGGCCATGTATGGCATTGATCAGAAAGAGACGGATTCTTTCGGTCGTCAGCTACTCCTCGCTCGCCGACTGGCGGAACGAGACGTGCGTTTTATTCAGGTGTGTCACGGTGGGGGAGGCAATGGCCGATGGGACTCTCATAGCGATATGAAATCTCATGCGCCGCTCTGTCGGGAGACGGATTTGCCAATTGCTGGGCTGCTTCGCGACCTAAAGAATCGTGGGATGTTGGATTCGACTTTGGTCGTCTGGACCAGTGAATTCGGGCGGACGCCCTGGTCTCAGAACACCACGGGGCGCGATCACAATCCCAAGGGGTTTACTTCATGGTTGGCTGGTGGCGGTGTTCGAGGAGGAACCGTCTATGGTGCGACTGACGACGTGGGATACGAGGCCGTTCAGCAGCGGACCTACATTGCGGATCTCCAAGCGACCATCCTGCATCAACTGGGTCTTGATGCCGAGAAGATGGAGGTTGAAGTTAATGGCCGGCCCGTTCGTTTGGTTGATCGTTTTGCTGATCCCATCTACGGGATACTGTCGTAGACGTTTCGGCGTTCATTAGGTCAATGCGAACTCGAACAATCTTCTGATTCCGAAACGTTTGCCGACGAGTGCGATCTGTTTTGACAGTTTTCCTGCTGATGGGGTTGTTTGGGAGCGATGGTGTTCTTGAAGATTAGCAATGAAAAGGCAATCCGAGAGAGAGAGGTCGCCGCTGCCGACAGCGTCAAGCTGATCATGTTTTCTTACCGCGTCGACGACGGAGGTAGGAAGTTCTCGAGAGGCGAGAAAGTGAGCTCCAAGTTCAGTGTGGGTGGCGCCAAGTCGGTGGGTTTCCTTTTTGTTATCGTGGCAATTCCGGTATTCATCCGGGTAGTTCACTGCAAAGAGAAGTTTGCCGATGTCGTGAAGCAACCCGGAAGTGAAGGCGGCGCCGAGAACTTCCCGGTCGTTCGTGACGGTTCGCATGAGTGCTTGAGCATTCCATGCCACCATGCGGCTGTGACGAAAGTACTCAGCGACAGAAAACCCTTTGCAGACCGTGTGTTCGCAAAGCGTGAAGACATCGACCATCATGACGATGGCTAAGACCTGTTCGCCGCCTAGGAGCATGGCGGCGTCCTTTGGATCCGTTACGATTCGACTGAATCCCAAGGCGGCGGAGTTGGCGTTCTTTAGGACCTCCGTTGTGATCGCTGGATCCGAGGCCACAAAGTGTCCGACTTGTTCGAGCGTTCCGGCAGGATCTCTTAACTCGAACAGGATTCGGTTATAGGTATCAGATCCTCCCGGTAAATGCCTTAGTCCTAGTAAGAGTTTTTCCACCTGAGGGTTCGTCGTCATTTCCTCATTGAGAGTGCTCGTCGTCATATCTTTGATCCTTCCGTTGGGTTAGGGTGAGGCTTGGGCGGAGAAGCTTGATACATCATTGTCACGAGCCTCATCGGGGTTCCTTGCGCCAACTTTAGAAGCAATGCAGAGAAAGTTTAAAAGCGGGGAATGAAGGGCAAGAATTGATCAGGCTGGCATAGACTAGTGCGCCTAAACTTAGACCTCAAGGGACAAGGGGCTGGGAACGCTCCTGAGCCCCTTGGGAATGAGGATTGCCGGTTTTTGTAGCGTGCGATCTTACCGTCAGAGCCGGTCAGATACCCCTAGCAATACTAAGGATAGAGCCGTTGTTTTGGCTGCCTAACCTTGTTCAAGGATTTGGAAGGGAGGGGGCAGTGGATCAACTGAGAATGCTCTTGATCACATGTGATTCCTCAACGCCTGTGAGTCGTTGATCGAGGCCAAGAAACGGAAAGGTGAGTCGCTCGTGATCGATCCCTAATTGATGGAGGATTGTGGCGTTGAAATCTCGGACATGCACTGGGTTCTCTGCAATGTTGTAGCTAAAGTCATCCGTCTGTCCATAGGTCATGCCACCCTTGATTCCGCCTCCAGCCATCCACGTGCTAAAGCATCGAGGGTGATGGTCTCTGCCATAGTTGTCGCGGGCTAGTTTACCTTGGCCAAAGGTCGTGCGGCCAAATTCGCCGCCGAAAACTACTAGTGTGTCGTCAAGCATGCCGCGTTGTTTGAGATCGGCGAGGAGTGCCGCAGCTGGTTGGTCAACATCGTAGGCTTGCCCGCGGATCTTGGTAGGGAGATTGGAGTGATGGTCCCAGCCACGGTGAAAAAGCTGTACGAAACGGACATCCCGTTCCATCATGCGTCGAGCAAGAAGGCAATTGCGCGCAAAGGAGCCTGGCTTGTTCACTTCGGGACCGTAGAGATCCAGGATGTGCTCGGGTTCGTGTGAAAGGTCCGTCAATTCGGGGACAGATGCCTGCATTCGAAAAGCCATTTCTTGTTGGGAGATGGTCGTTTCGATTTCCGGATCCCCGATGTCTTCGAAGTGCTCTTTGTTGAGCTTGGTAACAAGGTTAAGCATCTTGCTCCGGCTAACGCGATTAACCCCCTGCGGATTCGAGAGAAAGAGCACGGGGTCTCCTGAGGTTTGAAATGAGACGCCTTGGTGACGGGATGGGAGAAACCCAGATCCCCATAGGCGGCTGTAGAGCGCCTGAACATTTCCTTTGCCGCCGGTCCAGAAGGCCGAGCTTAGTACGATGAAATCAGGCAAATTGCGATTGATACTCCCAAGTCCATAACTCAACCAAGCTCCCATACTCGCCTTGCCTGGGATTTCGGATCCCGTGCAGAAAAGGGTTTTGCCTGGGTCGTGATTGATGGCATCTGTATGGGTTGATTTGATGATGCACAAATCGTCGACCATGTTCGAAAGGTGGGGGAGGAGCTCGCTCATGTAGATCCCATTCTTTCCTTTGGGAGCAAACTTAAACATGGAAGGCGCCACCCGTTGTTCGCGCCCCTTCGTCATGGCTGTCACCCTTTGGCCGTTACTGACAGATTTAGGCAGCGGGGCGTTGAATTGTTTGTGGAGATCCGGCTTGTAGTCGAAGAGATCGAGTTGGCTCGGCGCCCCGGCCATGAAGAGAAAGATCACTCGCTTCGCTTTGGGCGCGAAGTGGGTCCCCAGAAGAGGGGCTGCCTGTGAGCGCGGCGTGAGGGAATTTAACACGGTTGCCCCGAGCCCCATAGCTGATGCTTTAAGGAATTGACGTCGATTCTGAAGATCTTGGAAGCGCTGTATTGGATTCATGACAGATGCCTTCGTAGCTAACGTTGAGTTGGGTCGTTCTAAGAATCGGGCACTATTGCCGGGTCTTTGTGACGTCGAGATTGAGGAGCGAGTGCACGAGCATCGTCCAGGCTGCAAGTTCAACTCGGCGCTCGCTTTCTGTCGTCGACGGAAGAAATGCTTGGGTCAAATGTTCGGTGGCGGCGCTGTCTTCAGAATAAAGTGTTCGAAACTCGTCAAGGGCGCTGCGCATTTGGCTCGTTTCGCTTACGCTGGGCTCCTGCGAGGTGACGAGTTCGTAGGCCAACGAAAGCTGTGCTTCGGTATCAAGTTGGTGCTGCCCCAAAATTCGTTGCGCCGTATGAGTTGCGGCTAGGAAATACTGAGTCTCGTTCATCAAGAGAAGTGCTTGAAGCGGTGTGTTGGTTCGCTCGCGGCGAGCGATGCATGCTTCTCTGGTCGGGGCATCGAAAATTGACATCTGGGGAGGAGGGATCGCTCGTTTCCAAAAGGTATAGACACTCCGCCGATAGATCTTCCCCCCTTGATCGGGCTCGTACCGCTTCGGATAGGAGGAGGGCATGACGACGGTCTGCCACAGGTCTTCGGGTTGCGGTGGTTTGACACTCTTTCCGAAAAGGGTGCTGTTCAGTTGACCGCTGAGAACCAGGATCTGGTCACGAATCATTTCTGAATCGAGTCGGAATCTTGCTCCTCGGGCTAGAAGGCGATTCTCGGGGTCCGTCGCATAGGCTTCAGAACTTGCTTTGGAGCTCCGTTGGTAGGTTTCGGATAGCACGATCGTGCGAAGGAGCTTTTTGACATCCCAAGCGGATTGGGTGAATCGTAGCGAGAGATAGTCGAGCAAAGCGGGGTGGCTAGGGAGTTCTCCTTGAACGCCGAAGTCTTCAGAGGTCTTGACGATCCCCACACCAAAGAGTTGCTGCCAGAAGCGATTGACGGTTACGCGGGCTGTGAGCGGGTTGGAATCTCCGACTAACCATTTGGCAAGATCCAGGCGCGAGGCAATTTCACTCTCCTTCTTCAGTGGCGGAAGAAAGCTTGGGGTGTTCCGTTCGACTAGCTCGCCGGGCTGATCATAGGCGCCTCGAATGAGGATATGTGCCGGGCGGATTTCCTCCTTTTCTTTCATGACGAGCGTCGCTGGAATGGTTTCAACGAGGGCATCCCGTCGTTTCTGTTGTTGCTTTAGGTCATCTGATAGGGATTTGATTTTCGGTGCGTTGACTTCTTTGTCTGCCGATTCATCAGATTTTAGAGCTTTGATTTCTGCCTCGATCAAGGCAATAGCCTGATTGAGTTGTCCTCGCTTGGTGGCTTGATCGGGACTTGGAAACTCGATGTAAGGCACTTGTAAACCGCGCTTGAAATCAGTGCCACTTCGCCCGCCGGTTTCTGGCCCGCCATCAAAGTTGTTGAAGAAGGCAAAGAGTTGATAGAAATCTCGCTGCGTGATGGGATCGTATTTGTGATCGTGACAAACGGCACATTGAACCGTCAATCCAAGGAAGGCCGTGCCGACAGCGGTGACTCGGTCGACCACATTTCGGGTGAAACTTTCTTCTGGGAGTGCCGTGCCGCGATCAATTATGAGATGGAGTCGATTGAAGCCCGATGCGATTTGTTGATCGACGCTTGGCGAGCTGTAGAGATCTCCTGCCACTTGGTAGGAAATGAACTGGTCAAAGGGGAGGTTGTCGTTAAAGGCCCGTATGATCCAATCACGATAGGGCGTCATCTCTCGATAGTGATCATGGTGTAGGCCGTTTGTATCCGCGAAGCGGACGAGATCGAGCCAGTACTTGGCCATGTGTTCACCGTACTGGGGCTTGTTCAGTAGTCGGTCTACCAGGTTTTCGTAGGCCCGATCATTGTGGTCATCCAGGAAGGCATCAATTTCCTCAGGCGTCGGGGGGAGCCCTGTGAGATCAAAGCTAAGTCGTCGAATCAATGTTCGTTTGCTCGCCTTTGGGGTTGCTTCAATCCCTTCGTGTTCTAATCGTTTGTCAATAAAGGTATCGATGGGATTGAGTCGTTCCCTACCGTCAGCAGGGCTAGGAAGCTTGTTGAACTTCGGCGGGATGAATGCCCAATAGGCTTCATACGGAGCGCCCTGTTCAATCCATCGCTTCACGAGCTCTTTTTCGTCCCCGGTCAAGGCCTCGATCTTCGACTCCGGGGGCGGCATGAGTTCGTCGTGATCGGTCGAATTGATTCGTTCCCAAAGCGTGCTCTTACTGATGTCGCCGGGCTGAATCGCTGTTCGCCCTCGGCGAGTTCGATAGGCGCCGTCTTCGGCCGTGGCCGTATCCAGTCGAAGCCCTGCCTTACGTTCCTGCTCATCAGGGCCGTGGCAGTGAAAGCATTTCCTGGAGAGGAGAGGCCGGACGTCCTGGCTAAATCGAACGAGATCTTGAGCGGCGACGCCGCTCGTCGCTAGTCCCAAGATAACGATGGATAATGAACGAAATGTCATGCTCACGTATGTCTTTTAGATTGATTCAGCATAAATCAGGGCGATATCGCCAGGCCGATTTCCGCTGAATTTCGAGGATATTATCTGTCGCGGGAAGGGGTGGCAAGATTCGGGGCAGGGTTTCTGTTTGAAGGCTTTAGCGGACCTACGAGCGTATGGTGGACTTTCGGCGGCTTGAGGAATACAGGCATTGATTCCCTCATCCCCCTGATGGTAGTTTTTTGGCTCTCATAGATAGCCGAATGCCTCTTTATGCCCGCTTATGATGCACCCCTCTCATTCTTCCCGCCGCGAGTTCCTTTGTGCCGCGTCGCTGATCGCGACCGGCGTCTCGACCGGCAGCCTGACTAGTGGGTGCCAACGTCTCATCCGTTCTTCGGCCGATCGTAAGCTCAACATTGGTATCGTTGGAGCTGGTGGTCGAGGGTTTGACAATTTGTTAGGTGTTCAATCGGAGAATATAGTCGCCTTGTGTGATGTGGATGAGGAACGGGCGAAGGTCGCGTTCGAGCGATTCCCAGCGGCTCAGCGATATCGTGATTTTCGTGAAATGCTGGCGCGAGAAAAGTCCTTGGATGCGGTCGTCGTGAGCACGCCAGACCATAATCATGCTGTCGTTGCGATCGCTGCTATGAAACGGGGGCTTCACGTCTACTGTGAAAAGCCCTTGGCTCATTCCATTGGCGAAACCCGATTGATGGCTGCGGTGGCAAAGGAGTCTGGCGTGGTGACTCAGATGGGGCAGCAGGGGCATGCGATGGAGGGGACGCGGCAGGCAGTAGAGGTTGTTCGATCAGGGGGAATCGGGGCGGTGACAGAATTACATGTTTGGACGGACCGGCCAGCGGGCTGGTGGCCCCAAGGTGAGG
>CAJXVR010000110.1 GCA_913061285.1 uncultured Verrucomicrobiota bacterium
GATCGCTCGTCGGCAGCGTCAGATGTGTATAAGAGACAGGTAAGTAATCCACCACCGTCTTGCTCACTCCTCGGGATGTCAACATCGTCACATGATCAGAGGTAAGTTGATAGATCGTCTGCTCTTGCTTGATATACCCAATAATCAAGGAATCTGGCACCTGCTTCTCAGTCAAATGAATAATCTCCACGAGCTCCAGAGGGAGACGTTTTTCCATCTTCTCCAGCACGTGACTGTCGACGTCGTAAGCGACGACGTGTTCCGCATACTTCACCGAGCGAAGGCCGCTGACACAGCCTCCCCCAAACAGAACAATCCCGGCGAAACAACTCAAATAAGCGAGAACCGATCTCATATCCCGGGCAGACTAGCCGCCTTACCATTGCGGACAAGCCTCAAAAGGCAATCATTGTGGAATAGCAGAAGAGCCGTTCCGGGCATCAATGAGGGCAAAAAAAGAAAAATACGTCAACCGCAACAAATCTTTGAAGGTTCCCTGAAACAAAGCGTCTACCACTAGGGTAATACGAACGATTCAAGGCCCGGATCGTTCATTAACAATTCAATGAAGCCAAGGCCTTAACCAATGTCAGATCCAATCGCCATGCCAGTGTTATCAAAATTTTACGGAATCGTCATCGGAATGCTCTACGAGCCGAAACATAGTGCTCATGTGAGAGCGTTCTACGAGGGAAATGAAATGGTTGTTAGCCTTCAACCCGTCCGACTGATCCGAGGCGACGCCCCGGCTCGGGCTCGTTCGATGGTCCTGGAGTGGGCGGCCCGCCACAGACGAGAATTACTTATTGATTGGCAGCGATGCGCCACCTCTCAGGTTCCGCTAGCGATACCTCCTCTCACATAAGGCGACTCCACCCCTGCAAATCACCCCGGAAGATTGACTCCGCCAATTTTCGAGTAATACTCCACCGGGTCTGTTCTTCGTCTAAGGACCCCAAATTATTCAGTGAAACAAACAACTGCAACAGCCATTGAACCGAAAGCGAAGCCATTCGGACTCAAGACTCAGATCCGAACGATCTTAGGATATCCTCTTGGCCCCTACCTAAGCGCGCTTTACCTTCTTATCGTGCTCAGCCTCTTGACTGCCTGCTCCGAAGGCCAACAGTCTAAGGACGAGAAAAAGAGTCGGTCGACCAAGGCAATCCCAGTCGAGGTGACTGAAATCAAGCGAGGTCCGATTGAGCGACTTCTCATGACTTCCCGAGAGCTGGAAGCTGAGCAGGAGGTCAAAGTTGTTTCTCGAACCGCCAATCGCGTCGTCCAACTTCTGGTGGAAGAAGGCGATCTCGTTACCAAGGGACAGCTTCTAGCTAGCCTCGAAGATGACATTCAACGAACGGCCCTAGCTAAGGCAGAAAATCAGGCCGCTAAATCTCGCGAAGAATTCGAGCGCCAAGAGTCCCTCTACAAACAAAAGCTGATCAGTGATCAGATGTTCCGAGACGCTCGCTACGATCTCAAACAACTCGAGTTATCGGTGGAAGACGCCAAACGAGAATTCGCCTACACCGAGATTCGAGCATCGATTTCCGGCACTATTTCAAGCCGATTGATCAAGCTCGGTGACGAAATAGGGAATGCTCAGCAACTCTTTAACATTGTCGATTTCAACTCGATCGTTGCCCGGCTTTACGTGCCCGAGAAGGAACTGAGCTCCCTCAAGCTAAACCAAGAAGTACGAGTAACCGCAACCGCTTTTCCTGACCAACAATTCACAGCACACGTTCTTCGGATTTCACCCATCGTTGAAGCGAACTCCGGCATGATTAAGGTCACGATCGCTTTTAAAGAAATCGGTCCCCTTCGACCGGGAATGTATGTCGACGCCGGAATCGTCGTCGAAACCAAGCCCAACGCCGTGCTTATCCCCAAGCGAGCACTCGCCTATGATGGGGATCAACAGTTTGTTTTTCGACTTCTCGACGACCGAACTGTCGAGCGGATCCGACTCGAACCCGGCCTCGAAGATCCTTACTGGCTAGAATCTCCCCAGCAAATCAAGGAAGGCGATCAAATTGTGATTGCAGGACAAACGGGACTCAAGGATGCATCCAAAGTTCGACTCCCTGGCGATCCTGAACCCGAGGAAAAGAAAGAGGAGAAACAAGGCTGGTTCGCTGGCTTATTCGGAAAGAAATAAGATTCGCTCGATTCGGGTTTAAACAACCGACCAGTCTTCCAGTCTCACTCTGAACTCTCAGACCGTGGAAATGGCCTCACACCCGATCCGACGAAATTGTAAAGCGTTTTGGCAACATCAACCGAGAATCCCCTCCCCGCCGATCCGGCAATCCCAAAGCTTAAGAGCTTCGTAACCGATCGACCAGTCGCAGTACTCATGGTATTCGTGGCTCTGGTTGTCTTCGGTTTTTTCTCCTTTCAAAGGCTTCCGGTGACGCTGATGCCGGAACTCAATTACCCCACCCTGACGGTTCGAACCGAGTATCCAGGCTCGGCTCCTGCGGAAGTGGAGAATGAAATCAGCCGCCCAGTCGAAGAAGCCCTCGGTGTCATTAATGGGCTCAATCGAATCAGCAGTATTAGCCGAGCCGGCGTCAGTGACGTTGTTCTCGAGTTTGTCTGGGGCACCGACATGTCGGAAGCCACTCAGGACACGCTTGAGAAACTAGATCTTGTCTTTCTCCCAGCCGAAGCAGAACGCCCCCTGCTACTGCACTTCGATCCCGCACTCGACCCGGTCATGGAACTAAGCCTATCGGCAAATGGACCGGACTACGAGGGTGACTACGGACTTCGCCGACTGCGGCGCCTCGCACAGCTTCAACTAAAGCGTGAGCTCGAGCCTATCCCTGGTGTCGCTGCCGTTAGAATTCGCGGAGGTCTTGAGGAGGAGATTCATGTTCGAATCAATGAGCAATCCCTACGCCGAACGGGAATCAATATCCAAAACGTCATCGATAGACTCCGCCAAGAAAACATCAATGTTGCCGGTGGCACTGTAGACGAAGGGAACACTGAGTACATGGTCCGCACCCTTAACGAGTTTGTTAGTGTCGATCAAATCGCTGAAACCATTATCAAGCGAACGGAGTTTGGCGAAGTGAAGATCAGGGACATTGCCGAGGTCGTTCAATCGCACAAAGAACGCGAAATCATGACGCGCACCAACGGCGAGGAAAGTGTTCAAATCGATATTTACAAGGAAGCCGAGGCCAACATGGTTTCCGTGGCTCAAGCGGTCATTCGTCGTGTGGGCGAGCTACCGAAAGGCGGTTCCTCTGAGAGCTCCAGCAGCGGCACGCGCCGAGGACCGCAACGAAATCGTGCTGAAGGGCTAGCCGGTCAACTCCTTCGCGAAGAAGGCGCGACGCTCGAAGTCATCGCAGATCGCTCTGTATTTATTCAAAATAGTATCAACGAGGTTCGTAACACAGCAGTGATTGGAGGCTTGCTGGCAGTGACGATTCTCTTTCTTTTTCTTAAGAGTCCGCTCACAACTGCGATCGTAGGCGTGAGTATCCCCATGTCTCTCCTGATCACATTTGCGCCACTCAACATCTATGGCGTGACGCTCAATATCATGTCGCTTGGAGGCTTGGCCTTAGGCATCGGCATGCTGGTAGATTCATCCATTGTGGTACTCGAGTCGATCTTTCGCTGTCAGGAAGAAGGAGATACTTCCAGGTCAGCCGCGATTCGAGGCACCCATGAGGTCCGTGGCGCCGTGGTTGCCTCGACACTTACCTCAATTGCGGTCTTTCTCCCCATGGTTTTCGTCGAAGGCATTGCCGGCCAAGCCTTCGGAGACCTCGGGATGGCTGTCGTCATCTCTCTCATCGCCTCTCTCGCCGTCGCCATCTTCTTTATCCCGATGTTGGCGAGCCGGAAACGCCCTGAATTCGAAGAACAAACGGGCGCTCAGCTTCGTTGGAAACGCTGGAGTTCATGGATCCATTTCCGCGATCAACGACAGGAATGGAAGTCCGATTGGCGTCGTTTCATAGTCATTTACCTTTGGGTGCGCCTCTTACTTTCCTTCCTGCTCGAGCTGGTCGGAAAAACAATCATCACGATTTTCGGTTTGGTCCTTGGAATAATCACCCGAGGAATCGTTCCCTTGCTCGCCCGTGTTCTCAAGCTGCTGACCAGCGTCCCCACCCTTGTCATGACAAAGCTCGTGGATCAGGCTCAATCAAAATACCCGCGCATTCTTAATTGGTCCTTAAGCCACCCTGTCCTCATGATCCTTCTAATGCTTGGGTCAATTGCAGTGACGGGCATCGTGGGGAGAACCCTCGGAACCGAACTCCTCCCCGAAGTTCATCAAGGTGAATTCACCGTCGAAGTGAATCTCCCGGTTGGAACGCCTCTCCAAGAGACAGAAAGGATTCTTGGTGAGGTGGAGAAAAAAATCCTCGCAGACCGCGATGGCATTCGAGCACTTCTCGTGACATACGGCTATGACGTCACGAACATGAAACGCTCGGACGAGGGGGAACACTCTGCGCGATTCAAAGTTCTCGTCGATCCGAATCGATCGGTAGCCACTCTTGAAGCTGAGGTTCTGGGAAGAATTCGCGGCTACCTCAAGGATCTACCTGATATTACCGAGCGCGTCGTTCGCCCCGTCCTCTTTAGTTCCAACAAACCCATCGTCGTGGAAATTCAGGGGGATGATTTGCCAACGCTTCGAAAAATCGCTCAAGAAGCGGAAGAGAAGCTCAAGGATCACAGAGAACTGGCCGACGTCGAAACCACACTGCGACAAGGGGCTCCTGAAATTCAAATCTCGTATGATCGCCAGCGTCTCTCACGCTACGGGCTCAATCTGGGCCAAGTTGCTGAACAAGTTAAGAATTTGGTGAAGGGATTTGAAGCCACTCGTTACAACCTTAAAGACCGTCGCATACCAATCATCGTTCAACTTCAAGAAGAAGACCGGCAACTCATCCATCATATTGAAAACCTCACGGTCAATCCCTCGAGTGAGCAGGCAATCCCTCTCCGGGCTATCGCCACACTCAATGTTGGTGAGGGACCCAGCGAAATAAGGCGCATCGATAGCAATCGCGTTGCCCTGATTCAGTCGAATCTGGGAACTGCAAGTTTAGGCGAAGCGGTCGAACGGATTCGCGCTACCCTTCTTTCAGAAATCAAATGGCCGGCAGAAATGACCTTCGCCTTTTCAGGGCAGAACGAGGAATGGGAACGAAGTCAATCCAGCCTTCTCCTCGCCCTCGGCCTCAGCATCTTTCTCGTCTACGTGATCATGGCTTCGCAATTTGAATCCCTCGTGCAACCGCTCATTATCATGGTGACGGTTCCCCTAGCCTTTCTAGGTTCCGTTCTCGGGCTCAAATTGCTCGGCATCAGTCTTTCAATCGTCGTTTTTCTCGGACTCATCATGCTTATCGGGATCGTGGTCAATAACGCAATCGTCCTTGTTGACTACACGAATATCTTGAGACGCCGCGGACTCGAGACACGAGAGGCAGTCTGCACCGCAGGAAGCGTTCGCCTCCGACCGATCCTCATGACAACAGCCACCACCGTTCTGGGACTCTTCCCCATGGCATTGGGACTGGGAGATGGCGCGGAGATTCGGACCCCGATGGCGATTGCGGTTATCTTTGGTCTCATCAGCTCTACCGCCCTCACGCTGCTCGTCATCCCGACCCTTTACCTCCTCGTGGACAAGGCCTTGGCAAGCGTGCTCAAACGTGAGTTAACATCCCCCATCAAGTCTGAGTCGACAACGTGAACGAACGAAAATCCATCGCCAGTATTCTTGCCGAGTTTTCCCTGAATCGGCAGGTCACCGTCATCGTTCTATTGATGACGATTCTTGTCATCGGACTGATCGCTACGACTGGTATCCCGCGAGAGCTGTTCCCCCGAGGTTACGAAGCCAAGTTTCTTCGCGTCTACGTGCCTTGGAGAGATGCGCCCGCTGAAGAGGTGTTAGAAAAGATCACCAAACCACTCGAAGAAGAACTCAGCACGGTCAAGGATCTCATTAATATCAACTCGTTCTCTTCTGAACGAAGCGCGAATGTTTTTTTAAGCTTTAAGAAAAGCGTGGATATCGATATCGCCTACCGTGAGGTTCGCGACCGAGTCGAACGAGCCCGCTTACGGTTTCCCGATGATGTTGAGCAAGTCATTATCGGAAAAGATGATCCCGATAGCATGCCTGTCGCCGTACTCGGCCTCTCGATCGATCCTTCAGTCACGGACTACTACACTCTCATCGACAAACACGTTGTTCAACCACTCAAACGACTCGATGGCGTCGCCAACATCTCGGCAGACGGGATTGCGGAAAAAGAAGTCTTGATCGAGGTCGACAAGGAGAAGACTGAAGCCCACGGACTCAACATCTACGAGATGGCCCAAGATCTCGGTGGCGATAATTTCACTCTCGCGAGTGGAAACGTTCGTCAATCAGGAAAGAAATACCTCCTCCGCTCGGTCGCTACCTACGAAACGATGTCAGAGATCGAAAATCGTCCCGTCACGGAAAACCTTCGCCTCAAGGACATCGCCAAAATTCGATACGAAGAACCCGAGAAACGATTCGCCGTTCGGGTTAACGGTAACCCGGCAGTCGCGATTGTGATCTTTAAGGAGGGAGACGCAAATACGGTCGAGATTTGTAAGAAACTCGCCGAAGAGGTCGAGCGCATGAGAGAGAACCCTATTTTTGAAGGGACGCTCTTAGAGATGTTCTTCGATCAAGGCAGAATCGTGCAATCATCCATCACGAACCTTGTTACCGGAGGTGAGATCGGAGGTTTCTTTGCGGCGCTCGTGCTCTTTCTTTTCCTACGTCGTTTTCGATTGACGCTCATCGTGTCTGCCTCGATTCCTCTTAGCCTACTCATAGCCCTCACCGTGATGTATTTCTCGGGCGAATCGCTAAATATGATTAGCATTCTTGGACTCGTGATCTGTGTCGGGCTTCTGGTGGACAACTCCGTGGTGGTCGCAGAGAATATTTACCGACACATTCAAGATGGAGTTCCGCGACGGGAAGCCTGCATCCACGGGGCTCGAGAAATAGCGCTCGCCATTACCATGGCCACCCTCACAACGGTGATCGTATTTCTACCAGTCGCCCTCGTGGAAGGGGAAGCTCAGTTTTTCCTCATGCGCCTAGCGCTTCCCATTTCCGTTTCCCTTGTTGCCTCGCTCGTTGTGGCGCTCGTGTTCATCCCTATCAGCGTCTACCTAACAACCAAGGATAGCAGCGACTCATCGGCAACCCGCCAGCCCAATCGAATCCAAGCCTTCGTCGGCACAATCTACGAAGCCACCATCAATCCCTTGAGTCAGTTTTACAACCGAGTCCTAGCAGTGTTCCTTCGACATCGCATGGACCTGGTGATGTTAATCATTGGTCTCTTTGCCCTGACTTTTGGGGTCATCAGCAAAGAACTCAACATCGTTCCGAATCAAGAAGAAGATCGAACTTCCTTTCGCATCGGCGTAGAAATGCCACGAAATTCCAATTTCAAAGACACCGGAAAATTCTTTGAACAATTGGAGGACGTCATGGCTGACGTAAAAGAGGAACTCGGGCTCAAGGGCTTCATGTTTGTCCATTTTAGTCGCGGGGGCCGGGTCGAGGGATGGATGGAACCCGATCAAGATTACACGATGACGGCTAAAGAAATGGTAGACTATGTCGTCAAGAAATTCCCCAAACCACCGGGAGTCAAATTCGAGACCGGGAGAGAGAGTCAAGTCGAGGATGCCAAGGGGCCCGCTGTTTACGTCGTCAACCTCGAAGGCGATGACCCAGACGAGCTCTACAAGTTGGCAGAGGATCTGGAGCCCAAGTTTCTAGCGGTTCCCGGAGTCATCGGAGCTCGCACAGGCAACGAACGCCCACCCAACGAGCTCGCACTGGTTGTGGATCGAGATCGGGCCAATGCTAGCCAGGTCAACCCAGAGTTCATCTCGGGCGTCGTCGGCTATGCACTCCGAGGAAGAGCCCTTCCACGGTTTAACTACGAAGGCCGTGAAATCCCAGTCAAAGTCAGATTCCCCGAAGAAGATCGTCAAAGCCTTCGCCAACTAGCCAATTTCAAGGTACCGACTATGAGCGGCGAGTCGCTCCCGCTCTCTGCACTCACAGATGTCAAGATGCTACAGGTTTCTAGTGGAATCTTTCGCAAGGACAAGAAGACAACGCACTCACTCACTCTAGATCTCAAGGAGGAGGATGCTTCAGAGACACGCGAGGCTTTATCCTTACTGAAAAAGTCGATTGATCTTCCTGAAGGTATCAGCTTCGGAACTTGGGATGGTGATCAAGCGATGAATGAAGAGATTAAGAGTCTCCAATTCGCCGCGCTCATGTCAGTCGTCTTTATTTACCTCCTCATGGGGTTTCTGTTTGAGAGCTTCATTCTCCCGCTTTCCATCATCTTGACCATTCCACTCGCTAGTATCGGGATGGTCTGGATTCACTTTATCACCGGCAAGGACCTCGATATGCTTGGTTTTGTGGGCGCTATTCTTCTCATCGGGGTTGTCGTGAATAACGGGATTGTTTTGGTCGACTACGTCAATCAACTTCGACACCAGGGATTGGACCGGACGGCGGCACTCATGCGTGCGGCTGATCGGCGCTTTCGTCCGATCGTGATGACTGCGTTGACGACGATCATCGGCATGATTCCCCTCACCTTCAGCAAACCCAATGAGATGGGCTTGAGCTACAAGAGCTTTGGATTAACCCTCATAGGTGGAATGACCACGGCCACCCTCCTCACGCTGCTTGTCATCCCGGTCTTCTACACCTTCTTCGATGATCTTAGAAACTACCTATCTAGCCTGACTGCACGATATCTCATCGGGCCAGGGCAGCCTTCGAAGACTCCCGAGAATCCAGCGCTTGAAGCGGTGTCCACGAATTCATAGCGACGGTTCAAGGGAGATCGCCCCTTGTAATCTGAATCTCAGCCTCGTCTTGGGCTTGTTTGCGAATGACTATTGATCGGATTTACGAACGAGCGCTACCCAATCTTGCCCACGATCTCTTCGTGGGCTACCAATAAACGCCTCCCTCCGGCCTGCCGGCACAGAGACTACGGTTCCAGAGACGAGCGCGCCTCCCGTTCTCGGGTTGTACCATGCCACATCAAATAATCCCGTCGTTCCCGATAGGTCGAGACGAATAGGATTTCCTTGAGGCGAGTAAACGCAATAGACCGATCCCAACTTAGCAAAGACATAATCGTCCGGGTCCGTGGTTAGTGAATCAGCACTTTGCATTTCAGTGAACGGCAAATGCGTGTGAAAGAACTCCAGAGCCCGACGAGTTAAACGCCACATATTCGCCCGAGAACGGAGGTCCTCACAATTGAGATCATTGTGCGCGTAGCGATATCCAAAATACCATTCCACCCCGGCACCACCAGCCATTAGGTTTCCCCAAAGCGCATATCGCCGCACCTCATCATGCCATAAATCGTCGGCATCTGGCATCACTCCTGTGTCCGCTGGACCTATCTCGTCGAGACAGACAATCCAGTTCTTTCCAGCCCGTCCAGATTGCTGCACCCATTTGACGGTCTCGGAATGAGTCAACGTCATATCCCCCATCTGCAGAGAAGGCCCTTCAAAATGCGGGTGCCCGAGCAGGGGCCGATACACTTGGTCGTATTGTCCTGGATAAGTATGAACCACAACGGGATGACCGTAGGGATCCTGTGCTTCAAAAAAGTCAGCGAAGGCAGCACGCTCACGATCAGTATTCGTGTTTTCTTCGCCAAAATTCCAGGTCAGTGCAGGATGATGCCCGAATCTGGCAATCAGTTCTCGATAGTACAAACGTCGCTGGAGCCCTAGTCCACCGCTGTCGAGAAGTTGGTCATTCTCGGTTTCCTGAGTGACCACGTGGAGCATCAAACCCAATCGATCCATGTGGGAAAAGATGATTTCCCACTGATCTAGTTTGCTACAATCAAAGCGAAACCTTTCGTCACGAGACGTCCAAGGCCACACGTCATCACCATCCCCAGTGACATTCATGGTTAGGAAGTACACTGAGTTCATTCCCTGAGACGCAAGATAGTTAAGAAGCCCAATAATGCTCTTCCCTTTACCGCCTTTCCAACTCGGATCATCCGGCCTCCAATCAATTGCATGCGGCAAATACTCATGAAGAGGCGCCTCTGCGGCTTCGCCAGCCCGCTCTTGATTGAGCTTCGAATGGACCGGGTTCGTGCCATCAAAGTCAACGTAGGCGAGAAAATTCTCCGGACTATCCGCTCCTCCCTTGATAAAGGCTTCGCCTGATTCCGCAAACCTGAGGTACCGTTCGCCGGTATATCTCAAGGTTCCTTTAGAACGAAAATCAATCCCCCGCTTGTCCGATGGCTCAATCTGAAATCGTCCCTCATCTCCATCGAAATGAGAGGCAATGCTATATTCATCCCCCTCAAACATGGCGATATTCTTCCCAAATCGAAACGAGGACTTCCAGGTCCAGAGTCCCGCTTCATCAGGAGTGAAATGGACTCGCCATACAGAACCGGATTCACCACTCGTCTCTCCTGCAAAGCCATCCGCTGCGTAGTATCCTGGAACTCGATACTGCTTTCCCGTCGCTGGATGCTTGAATTCAACATCCAATCGATAGTCCGTAAACGGATTCGGCTCCGAACGTTCCCCAAGATCAGGACCCGCATAGGCAAGAGTGATACGATGCCACTTCTTCATTTCCCCATAAACACCCCCTTCTAAAGTTTGCAAGGCCGCCGTCTCTCCGATGTCGCCCAGAGGCCGAGAAAAGACGAGCTTCGACCAACGCCCCCAAGCAATGTCGGCCCCATTCTCACTATCGGTATTGGCGGTCACGGTCACAACGTCGCCAGGGATGATTCTGATGCCTTGCCAGCTCACCCTAAACCGTTCGCCTTCCTCCGTGGTTGAATCGGCTAGAGGAGATTGAAAACTTCCTAGACTCTTTCCATTAAGTTTCACTTCATACCGAGGCCGACCATCATTCTCGCCTACCACGAAAAGCGTCACATCATAGACCCCATCTGCAAGATTCAAGGGCGTGGAAACCGATTCAACCGCCCCCGATTCCCGGATCGCTAGCCACTGACCGTCCTTCCGAAATTTCGTTCCTTCATAGGGAAAATCGATGGCGTACAATGGAATTTTTAGCACCGGCGCCGCCCCACTCATCGAGCAACCTAGAAACAAGCCGAGCAGGAAGAAATGAATACCGGCCAGAGCCTTCGCCGAAGCCCTGACCAAATCTAGTGAGCGTTTTTTCATGAGTCACCCCGAACCTATCTCGATCGATCTTCATTGCAAGCCAAGGAAGATCGAATATACCAACCATCTCGCAATCTTCATCAAGTCGAGCAAACGGTCATTCGTTTAAAACTTGCGTTTTCAGCCAGCGAAATCATGGTTACTTGCCATGAACCCGGACCTCTCTCGGCCAAAGCGCTGTACCGTTCATTGTCTCGCTTTCACATTGATCGAACTTCTCGTCGTGATCGCCATCATCGCGATCCTAGCGGGCATGCTCCTCCCGGCGCTATCGAAGGCGAAGAACAAGGCTCAGGGCGCCATCGACCTGAACAACAACAAGCAAATCATGATCGGCATGACACTTTATACAATGGACAACGAGGACTACCTCCCTCTCCCAGGATGGGGCGGCGGGGGAAACTCTGATCCTTGCTGGCTTCACGGCGGAGGCATGGTGGGAGACGGGAAAGCATCGGCAAGAGTAATTTCGAATCAGTGGCAGAATGTGGAACGGGGACAGCTCTGGCCTTATACTGGGGCTCGAAAGATCTACATTTGCCCAACCGATGCCGTTGAGTCGAAGGGCAGCAAGGCCGGCCTGTTTCGGCAGCGACAAGTTTACGTTAGCAGTTACGTATGGAACGGATCGGTCATCAGCTACTCCCGGCTCCCTCGCCTTCAAACTCACAAACTAACCTCCTTCAACGCTACCGATATCCTCCAATGGGAAACAGACGAAAACAAGCCGTTCTTCTTCAATGATGTTTCCAGTTACCCCGACGAAGGGATCTCCCAACGTCACGGCGGCGGACGTTCGAAGTCGACAACTCAAGACGTTGGTGGGGGAGCGTACGTCGGCGCCTTTGGAGGCTCCGCCGAGCGCATCACCTATCGAAGATTCTACGAGCTGACCGGTCCGGTAGATGCGAGGGGTCGAGGGATGAGTCAAGATCTTGTGCCAAATGCACTTTGGAACCAACCTGGACACCCCAAAGGTGGGATTCCTTGAAAACTGTCGACAATCAAGTCTTCGCCGTTTCCCGGCGATAGGCCTCAGCTAAGAGGGAAACAGGGTGAGCCAAACGCAGATCCTTCCCCTGTTGCCGCACGCCATTCTGAATGTGCAGGAGACAGCCGGGATTCCCCGTCGCCACGGTCGTTGCCCCAGTTGAATCGATATGGCTAAGTTTACGGTCTAAGAGTTTATTTGCCATTTCAGGCTGAACAATATTGTAGATCCCCGCACTCCCACAGCACCAATCGCTCTCAGGAAGTTCTGAAAGAGACAGGCCCGGGATCGCCTTCAAGATCTGTCGTGGTTGCATGGTGATCTTTTGCCCGTGGCACAAGTGACAGGCTTCATGATAGGTCACATGATGACGTTCCGAACTTGATTCATCGGGAACTCGAAACTCAATTTCCACCAACCATTCGTGAATGTCCTTCACCTTGCGATCCCACTCCGCCGCCCGACCGCAATAGCGTTCATCGTCTTTTAACAAAGATGAATAATGTTTGAGATGAGAACCACAGCCCGCGGCATTCGTAATAATCGCGTCAAAGGATTCAGGCGGAAACAATTCAATCTGACGTCGAGCCAAGTCCTTTGCCGCCTCCCATTCTCCATTGTGAGCATGTAAGGAACCGCAACAGGGTTGATTTGTAGGCGTCACGATTTCACACCCATTCTTCTTCAACACCTCGAGCGTATCGAGATTCACATCACTGAAGATGAGATCCTGCGCACATCCAGTGAGCAGGGCCACTCGATAGCGAGGGGCACTGTCCTCGGGCACGGTCCGAGGCGCAATGAGCTCGTCAGAAAACTTGGGCTGAATAGAAGGAGTCATCGCTTCCAACTCTCTCATGCGTTGAGGAAGGAGCTTCAGAACCCCGCTGTTTCTGATCAACCATTGGAGCCCCACCTGCTGATAAAAGCGCATCGAAAGTCCCAGGATCTGAAGCCTTGAATGATCCATAAACAACCATTTCAACGTCACCCAGCGAATGATTCGTCGCCACGGACTCACCAAAACCTCCGAAGCCTCCGCCTCAGCGCGCGCTTGTTCAAAAAGTTCTGCGTAATTCACACCTGCGGGACAAGCCGTCATGCAAGCCAAACACCCAAGACAGAAATACATCTCATCGGCAAAGGTACGAGTAGCGTCCAACTCACCGTCGGCAACGGAGCGCATCAACGCAATCCTTCCCCGAGGGCTATGACGCTCTAATTTCGTGGCGTCGTAGGTGGGACAGGTAGGAAGACAGAGACCACAATGCATGCATTGCTGAACGACCGAATAATCGAGCCCCTTCAGGTAAGATCTTGAATCCGCGGACTTTGCTTGAGCCAATTCTAGGAGCATGAGTTCAAAGAGATTGGTTCGAGGTGACGAGTATTTTCATTGGACAGTCGACGGGAAGAACACAGTTAGCTCACGTCCTCAGGTGAGAGGGCGTTTCGTTTTTCGTCCGCCTGCAAGAAGCGAATCGTACGAAGAAAAAGAGCCGCCACGATAGAAAGAAAAAATGCCGCCAGCAGCACGCCGAACCCCACATCACTCAATTTCTCGGGTGAAATGCCTCGCAACGAGTATGCCATTCCCGCAGCCGTTCCGCCGAAGCCAAGAAGGCACAGGCCGACAAACCAACGACGCCCAGCAATTGCTGAAGTCGGCCCTGCTTTCTTGTTTCCCTCACCGAACAAGAGGACTCGGCAGCCCCAGTAGGTCAACCAAGAGACAATCACAAATCCCGCCCCAACCTTCCAATTCATTCCGAAACGAACGGCCGGGTTGATTGATTCGATCGAGAAAACAAAGGCCGCCCCACCGCCCATCCCTAAAGCGGAAGACAAAGTGACAAGCCACTCAAAACTGAGCCAATTGTGTTTTCCTTTAGCCATCGTTCTAGTCAAACATCTTACCGGGATTCAAGATTCCCGCCGGATCAAGAACGGCCCGTAACTTCCGTAACACATCCAATTGCACCTCACCAAGGAAGCTCGGGAGAAACGATTTCTTTGCCAGACCAATCCCGTGTTCTCCGGTAATGGTCCCGCCAAGACGAATGGCTTCGTCGAAGATTTCTTTAAACGCTTCTTCAACCCGATGGATCTCATCCGTGTTTCGCTCGTCGGTCAAAAAGGTAGGATGAAGGTTGCCGTCTCCCATGTGCCCAAAGGTTCCGATTTTCAAGGCGTATTTCTTAGCAACCTGATCAACAAAACGGATCATTGTAGCCAGTTCACTCCGAGGAACCGTCGCGTCTTCTAAAATGGTTGTGGGCGCCATTCGCGCTAAGGCAGAGAAGGCTGAGCGTCTCGCACTCGCGAGCTTGTCTCCTTCTGCCGCATCCTTCGCAACCCGCAACTCGACGCATCCTTGTTCCTGGCAAATACGCTCCATTTCTTCCGCTTCTTCAGCGACGACGGCCGGATGGCCGTCAGTTTCCATCAGCAACAGAGCCTCACAGTCAAGCGGCAAGCCAATCTTCGCAAAATCTTCCACACAGTGAATGGTGGTTCGATCGAGGAATTCGAGCGTGCAGGGAATGATCTTGGCGGCAATAATCGCAGAAACGGCCTCCGCCGCACGATCCATCTCAGCAAAAGTAGCGACCATGGTTTTCTTTGCCGCAGGCAGGGGAATCAAGCGAAGGAGAATTTTTGTTATCACTCCGAGTGTTCCTTCGGAACCGACAAAGAGATCTTTCAGGGAATAACCGGCAACGTCCTTAACACATTTATTCCCTAACCACATGACCTCACCCTGCGGCAACACAACTTCCATCCCCATCACGTAGTTTCGTGTCACGCCATATTTGAGACCGCGCAGACCTCCAGAATTTTCCGCAACATTGCCACCGATGGTGGAAATCTTCATGGAACCGGGATCCGGAGGATAGAAGAGCCCCACAGCTTCAGCCGCCTGAGAGAGTTTCAAAGTGGTGACGCCGGGCTCGGTCAGAAGCGTCAAGTTCTTCTCGTCAACCTCGAGAATCGAATCCATCTTAACCGTGCAAAGAACGATGGCATCCAGACTCGGCACGCTCCCACCACTCAGACCAGTTCCCGACCCTCGGGTCACAACACCGATCTTGTTCGCGTTTGCCAATTTCAGAATGGAGGCGATTTCCTCGGTTGAGCTTGCAAAAACAACGCATCCAGGCAGTTGTTTCAAAGCCGCCGTGCCATCAAAGGAATAGGGAATGAGATCTTCCCGACGAGTCAGAACGTTGCCATCGCCAACGAGCGTGATAAGGGCCTCAAGGACCTGCTTCTTCAATCCCATAAACTAGGCAAACAAGCATGATCAATGGCCATTAGCCGGTCAATGAAACTTTACCCTCTGATGATCTCGACCCTAGCGCGGGGATGCCCCCCAAAGCGTCGGCACTCAGAGTCCGAAGATCACCAAAGGTGCCGTTGTGTGTGCCCTCATTCGCCGACCGCTTCAATCTTTAGGATAAAGAGTTGGCGTGAGTTCCCGTCGGTAGCAAGCCCAGGAACAAGGAGACGGTTGCTCCCCCGGTTCCAACAAGGAGAAGGATCCTGGCGAAGATCCCCGGAGACCCAATTCCCAATCGAATACCCCTCCGACCGCACGGCGCTCCCGTCAGAACGGCGATAGATGGTGTAGTAGTTCAACATCGCTTTTCGGTCCTTATGACCATTCACGAACCATTTGCCATCGGGAGAGAGCGCGATATCCCCCTCAGGATCAGGAAAAAGATCCGAGTTGCCCAATTGTCCTACAACCAGTTGACGATCGGTGTCATAGATCACCTGTCGCTTCGCCTGCCGCCCAATCATTCGATGACCATAGTCCCACTCGGGATGCCCCCCGATGTGTTGTTTCATCCGTCGAAGATTGTTTCCATCGCCATCCATCACAAACGAAGCATTGATCCGGTCCGCCTTGTTACTGAAGTTCCCGCGAACAAAGAAAAAAATGCGATCTCCCTCTCGGTTCCAAAGCGTATGATTGATAAACAGCGCCGTATGCATCACATCAGGAATCTCAGGAGCCAAGCGACCCGCCAAAGTGGCGAAGGAAACAAGCAAACGCGCTTGCCCAGTCGCTGTATCGACCCGGAAGATCCCATCGTAGTCTGGGTGCTTCACACCACGCGTCCAGTCATATGCCCCCTTGTAACCCGTCACCCGACGCAACCAATCGAGCCGACCGTAGTTGATTCCCAAGAACGCCCCACCCCCTTGAGCCACCCCGCTATTACCAAAGGGCGTGTTCTCGAACCGAAACTCCCGTACCCGTCGACTCCCCTCTGGCCGGGACAAATCAAACAAGACACAAAACACGCGCCCACTCGCCGGATCGCGATCATTGAAGAAAAACTGGGTATCTGGAGACTCCGGATTCCAATAAAACATCGTTCCTTGCTGTGGATTCCACGCTCGCGTCTCCGCCACCTTAGTCACCGCATGGTCATTTTCAGTGTCGATAAGGACAATATCAGCGGGTTCGCTCTGATCCGGAAGGTGATCTTGAAACGGAGTCCTCAGGGCGAGGAGATATCGGTCACTCCCATTCCAAGGAATATTCTGGACGTGACCGATATAGCCAAAGAAGTGATTCTGGGGCCCAGCAGTGATCTGCCGGGAACGAATTTGAAACTCCGCCGCTTGGGGTGAAGCAACGAATTCAAGCAGTCCAACCGCAAAGGTCCAAAAGATGGTCAGCTCGCCGAGCAGCGTTCTGCGAGCTGCCAACAATGCAGGGCAACCAAGAGTCATAAGTAGAGTCTGTGACGCTTTCGCACCGTTTTCCAAACAATTTCTCCGCTTCCCAAACGCTCCCTTCACTGTCTATACTTCGTTATTCTAAGATTCAAAATCCGGAACCACCCTAGACCTATGCCTGTCCCTCTTCGAAGCATTGCGAAACAACGCCATCCAACGTTCGGCTTCACACTCATCGAACTCTTAGTGGTCATTGCGATCATCGCCATTCTCGCGGGCATGCTTCTGCCCGCCTTAAGTAAGGCGAAGGGAAAAGCCAAGGGAATCAAGTGCATGAGCAATCTCCGTCAAATGGGCATTGCAATGATTGCCTACACCGACGACAACCAACGCTACCCGGTCGGCATCAACCGAGAGGTCGGCAACGCCTGGATCTGGCCATCCTTGCTCCGTAGCTATATCGGCCTCGGTGAAAACGTCGAACTATTCAAATGCCCTAGCGCCCCTCCCGAGGCGCAATGGAAGGTCGAATACGGCAGCGGCCTCCCGGCTGGGGATGGCTACCTAGCCGACGAAGTCAGACTACGCCCCGGAGGCAATAGTTTCATGAGCTACGGCTACAATGTCTGGGGCGGTTTGGCAGGACAGGTTCCAAATACCGGCCTCGGTGTCTACAAGGGGGACCCGGTGTATGGCGGTGCGCCAGAAGCATCGGTAAGGGTGCCCACTGACATGATCGCAATCGGTGACAGCAACTGGGATATCGACAAGCAAGGCGATCGGAATTGGAGCGGTTTCATTGGCATGTATGAAGAACGCCAGTGGCCCTTAGAAATTCACGGTGGGCGGGCCAACATCTTATTCGCCGACAGCCATGTTCAGGCCACACCACGCAGAGAAATGATTGCTCAATTGGTCGATTCCCCATCGGAAAAAGAGCGCGTAGCCCGCCGCTGGAACCGAGACAACGAGCCCCACGTCACTCCAAACTAGAACGCGCTGCGTCCCCAACACACGAACGCAAGCCTTCAGACTCAACGAACACACTCCTCCAAGCCGGGATGCAAAAAGAACAAACGACTCTGTGGATCATCGCGGTGGTTGTTCTCACCCTTTCCCTTTCGTCTCACTGGGCGTTGGTTTCGTTCGGAACGAACACCCAAGCTCAATGGGACCTGCTGAGCGATGCTCTCCCTCAATTGAACGCTCAAGAACAATACGTTTCTTCGGACACTTGCCAATCCTGCCATCCAGGGGAACACACTAGTTGGCATCAATCCTACCACCGCACCATGACTCAGGCTGCTTTGGGAGAGAACGTTCTGGGTCGATTCGACGGTTCTGAAATCGTCTCGAGTGACCTAAGATACCGCGTCTACAAAGAGGGAAACACCTACATGGCAGACCTTCCCGACCCCGATGAAATGATGTATGTCTTCCAGGGAAACAAACCCCTAGATCCAAGAGATATTCCGCGCCTTCAGCTTCCGGTGGTGATGACAACCGGCTCTCACCATTACCAGACCTACTGGGTCGAAAGCCCCAAGCACCAAGGACTGATGCAAACCCTCCCCTTGGTGTATCTGCTTAAGGAAGCCCGTTGGATCCCCCGCGAGGAAGCGTTCATGAGAAGCCCCGATGATCAGGGAAGGCTAATCACCCAATGGAATCATCATTGCATCCGCTGCCACAGCACCGGCGGAAACCCCGGTCTTGACGAAACAAGTGGATTACTAAAAACGAAAGTGGGCGAGCTCGGAATCGCTTGTGAATCCTGTCACGGCCCAGCTGAGGACCACGTCAAACACTACCAAAATCCGCTTAACCGATACCGAAGCCACGAATCAGGGCAAGACAGCGCCTTCATCGTGAACCCGGCAAAACTCGATCACAAGGCCTCTAGCGAAACCTGTGGACAATGCCACGGCGTCTATATCATGGAAGACGAGTTTGCCATGACCTATGCCCGTGAAGGAGTGATCTATCGCCCCGGAGATGATCTCCACAAAACACGCTACTACATTCAACATCCCGTCAACGATTCCACCACCGAACGGCGGAAGGATCTCGAGCAGAACCCTCAATTTTTTAGAGAACGCTGGTGGGAGGATGGCACGATTCTCGCCGGCGGACGGGAATACACGGCAATGTCCGTTAGTAGGTGCTTTACCGAGGGAACACTCTCGTGCCTCTCCTGTCACTCAATGCACAATGCACCACCGGCAGATCAACTGAAAACCTCTATGGATGGGCCGGCTGCCTGCACCCAGTGCCATACTGAAGCACAATACAACGACGAGATCGAACAACACACCTTCCACTCGGCGACGTCATCAGGCAGCGATTGTCTCAATTGCCACATGCCGCACACGACCTACGCGCTCTTTGGAGCCATCCGCACCCATCAGATCAAGTCCCCGAGCATCGCGAGCAGCGCCCACTACGGCGTCCCCAACGCCTGCAATCTCTGTCACCTAGACAAGACACTCGCCTGGACCCAAGACAAGCTGCAGCAACGCTACGGGCAAGCGCGCATCGACCTGACACGAGACCAACGAGCCGTCTCTGCCGCTCTCCTCTGGCTACTGAAAGGGCATGCGGCACAACGCGTCATTACTGCCTGGCACATGGCTTGGCCACCCGCTATTGAAGCCTCAGGAAACCAATGGCAAGCCCCCTTTCAAGCCCAGCTCCTAGCCGATCCCTACGGCGTTGTCAGACATGTCGCCGAAAAAGGACTGCGACGACTCCCAGGATTCCAAAACCTCGACTATGATTTTCTAGCCTCCCCCGTTGACCGGAGCAAGGCCCGGGAACAGGCTGTCCAGCATTGGGAACAGTCACTACGTTCCCCCTCAAGGGAACCCGCATCAACGCTTCAAGATAATGACGGGACACTACGAAAACGGCTCCTCGCCCGTTTTCTTTCAGAGCGAGACGACCAACCGATCACAATTAAGGAGTAAATGAATGGATCGAGGGCCGCTTAAAGGTGCCCCGATCGCTTCAAGGCATCCCTAAGAGTAAAATCCCAACAAATCCCGGACACTCGAACCTCCTTCTAAATCAAGAAAAGCCCCTTCCTCGGCGGTTTCTCTTTTGCATTTCCAGGCAAATTCTGGCTGAATCAACACTGTGCACACTGAAACCCCGGCGTGACGTGAGGCAAGCAACGTAGACTTTAGACATGGCCATAGATCGATTCGTAGACTCCATTCTCGATTATTTCCGACTCCCAGAGCACAAGAAAAACGCGCCCCCTGGTGTCGGAGCCCGTATCGAACCGTCGGGCCATCAACCGATCCCGAACACAACACCGCCTGCAGCTCAGGCGCCAGGATCGGCTCCGGTCGCCAGAGATATCCCCGCGACCGTCCCGCCTCCAAGCGCAGCACGACAAGCACTCGAAGCAAGCCGCAGTCAATCAACACCAGTTGCTCCCCCGGCACAGGCACCCGCCGTGGATGAGGACCCGATTCGTATTTTGCTCGTCGAGGATGATCCCAAATGGGCGAAACTGGTCCAAGCTTACGTCAACGCAATTAACGGAGAACACACCCTAGGAATGCTAGAACTTGTCTGGGTAGAGACGCTCGAAGCCACCCTAGAGAAACTCCGGACCCGTTCCTACGATCTCATCTTTCTTGATCTCATGCTGCCAGACAGTCAAGGGATCGCGACCCTCGATTCAGTCTGGGCGAAAGCATCTCGAGTCCAAACACCTGTTGTTGTCATGTCAAACCTGGACTCAGGCGGCGTCATGGATCGGGTCAGGGAAGTGACCGGAAGAGATATTCTT
>CAJXVR010000111.1 GCA_913061285.1 uncultured Verrucomicrobiota bacterium
GTCCTGATCGATCATAAAAGGGTACAATCGCCAACTGACTCTCGGTTCCGTCTGCCAAGGTCTTCTTCGGCAAGCCCGGCGAGATCTCCTCGATCTTGGCTTTGACATTCTTAATGGCAGACAAGGGATTCTCACCATATCGAACCACCACCACGCCACCCACGGCCTCAGTCCCTTCCTTATCGAGGGCCCCTCGCCGTAAGGCGGGACCGTAGCTCACGCTCGCGACGTTCTTCACGTACACTGGAACATTCTCTCGAACCTTGATCACGCTGTTCTCGATATCCCTGAGATTCTTGATAAATCCCAGGCCTCGGATCACGTACTCGGCACTATTGACTTCGATGGTTCGCGCCCCGACATCAACATTCGCCATTCGGATCGAGGAAAAAACCTCCGCCAATGACACATCAAAGGCACGCATCGCATCAGGGTCCACATCGATCTGATACTCACGAACGAAGCCTCCAACCGAGGCCACTTCACTCACACCATCGGCCGCCAAAAGGCCGTAACGCACATACCAATCCTGGGCAGAACGCAACTCGTCCAAGTCCCATCCACCTGTTGGGTTTCCATCAGCATCCTGCCCTTCGAGTGTGTACCAAAACACCTGACCTAAGGCCGTTGCATCCGGTCCGAGCGCCGGCTGGACGCCCTCGGGTAAAGTGCCGGTGGGGAGACTACTTAGCTTCTCGAGCACCCTCGAGCGGGACCAGTAGAACTCAACATCGTCCTTAAAAATGATGTAGATCGTTGAGAAGCCCAACATGGAATAGCTGCGCACGGTTTCAACCCCTGGCACGCCGAGCAACGATACGGTAAGAGGATAGGATATTTGGTCCTCAACATCTTGTGGTGAGCGCCCCATCCATTCGGTAAAAACGATCTGTTGATTCTCACCAATGTCAGGAATGGCATCGACTGGCACGGGATCTCGAGGCAGGGCACCCAGATCCCAATCAAAGGGAGCAACGATGAATCCCCATGCGAAAAACAACAGGCCCCCGAGCAGTACCAACAGCTTGTTTCGCAAGCAAAATTCAATCAACCTACTCAGCACGTCTGAGTCGCTGCGTTTACTCATGTTCATGCCCCTCATGAGCGTTTACCGAATTCTCTTCGGGACTTGGGAACAACGTTTCAGCGAGGCTGCCACAAGCAAACATCTTGCTGCCAAAATACGGGTTCTCAGTGCCTTCCTCTCTTTGCAACCAATCGCCTCCCCGTCCGTCAAAAGCCATCGGACAATGAAAACGAAACACCGGTTGATCCCCGCTAACGCCGAATTGCCTGACCGACGCGACGAGCGTGTCCGACAACACCTCAAAACCGATCCGAGCTGAAGGCAGATCGGCGGCCGAATCAAGGGCTTGAAACCCTCGTCCCAAACCGCCCAACGCTTCTTTCCACGCAACCCCAGCCTCGCCATCCAACTCGATCCGGCCGAACGCGGCCATCAAACTCCGCAGATTCGACACCGCGACACTAGAAGCGTCAAAACGATCATGGCTGAACTCATCCTTTAAGGAAACATAAGCACTGACAAACTCACTCAGCTGAGCTCTGAAATCAGCAGGAACATCAAAGATGGGCTCCTTCAACGCATCTTGACCAAGTGAGGACTGTCCATGCTCAGCTTCGTTAGGATGATCGTCACTCACTCCGGGATTCATCATACTGGGCTTAGCCAGAATCTGAATGGCACTATCAATCTTGAAATTTCCCCGGGTCACAACTTTTTCTCCTTCCTCGAGTCCAGATTCCACCAGATAGAAATCACCCGCGCGGGCTCCCAAGGAAATCTCCCGTCCCTCAAATCGCCCCGAACCATGATCGACATACACGACGGCACGGCGTCCGGTAATCAAAGGTGCCGAGGACGGAATGACCAAGGGCGCACTCTCTTTCTCGGCTGCGACATAACCCAACGATTCGGAACTGACCAGATCCATGCCACATATATCACATTGCCCAGGAGTATCCTTCACAATCTCAGGATGCATCGGGCTAATCCATTTTCCAGCGAGGCCGGCATCCATTACGCGACCTCCAGCGGCAACTTGGGATTTCACCACGGCGCGAACGAACATGTTCGGTTTCAGCTTGCCCTCAGGGTTGGGCAGGTTCACACGAATTTTCACCGTTCGAGTTTTTGAGTTAAGAATGGGATCAATGAAGGCAATCTGTCCGGTGAAGATCTCTCCAGGATAGGCTTCCGTGTGAAACTCAACCTCCTGACCGTAGTGCAACCAAGGGAGATCCGATTCATAGGCATCCAGCTTCACCCAAACCTCTGATAAGTCGGCAATCGTATAGACCCTTGACCCCGTCTGTACGTACATCCCTTCGACCGCATTCTTGTGCACGACGACGCCAGAAATGGGAGAGCTGATGGTAATGTGATCGTCCCCCTGCCCTTTTTCTTCAATCGAGCGTATTTGTTGATCACTCAGCCCCCACAATCGAAGTTTCTCTCGAGCCGAATCAACATTGGCGGTCCGCCGCTCACGAAGATAATCGTTCTGACTCGACGACAGATCCGTCGCCATGGAAACGGCACTGATCAGTTCCTCTTGGGCTTGCAGTAACTCGGGACTAAACAACTCAACGAGATGGTCCCCTTGTTGAACGCTGACCCCAGTATAGTCGACGAACAGTCTGTCAAGGCGGCCCGGCACCCATGAGGTAATATAGGCCACTTTGGACTCATCATAGTCGACTTTCCCAATCATTCGTACATCCGCGGTAACGAACTTCCGCTCAACCGGTACGGATTTCACCTCAGCCAACTTCATCGCGCGCGACGACAGCGTCAGCTCACGAGGGCCAAGCTCAAAACCTTGCTCCGTAAAAACGGGAATCAAGTCCATCGCACAGATTGGACAGTCACCAGGCCCTGGCTTATTGATACGAGGATGCATCGAGCAGGTATAGAATTTCGGCACCTCATCGCTCCGAGCGCCAGGGACGGAATCTGAACGAGACGCCTCCCCTGCATCATTGGCACCGCGAAACAAAAGTCCGGCGACAAAAGCAATTATTGCCACTAGCACGAATACGATTCTTTGCTTCTTCATTCTTATCTCCTTGTTTCGTCGGCAGGCGCCCCCAACGGAACACCGACCATTCGCTCAATCTCGGCAAATCGTTGCACGCAATCAGCAAGTGCACGCTGATATGAAAGCTGAATATCTAACAACAAACGTTGAGCATCAATAAGTTGCAAGAAATCGGCACGCCCTGCTTGGTAGGCTTGTTCGGCCACGTCCAAAGAGTTTTGAGCCAAGGGCATTAAGGTGTCTCCAAGGAGACTGATCTTCCGCTTCGAATCGTGAAAATGGTAAAGGGCCATTTTCAGATCGGCGACCCGAACGTTTTCTTGGTGCTCACGGTTCTTGACGGCCGCGTCTCGGGTCGCCAGTGCCTCTCTTAGCCCCGCCCGATATTTATTCTTCCAGAGCGGAAGATTCACACGCCCCATGATCATCACGGGATCCCGTCCACTCCCTGGCGTCCCAAGCGAGCGGGCGTCGCGGGTTTCGACGTAGTCGACTCCCAGGGTCAGATCAGGATAAAAAGCCTTGCGAGCCAAACCAACAGAATGATCGGAGGCGCGAACCTTGGCGTCCAGTTCAAGAAGTTCGGGGCTTTGAGAAAGCAATTGCTGATGAATCTCTGCGTCATCAATCGCATCCGGTACCTCTGGAAGCTTACTTGGCCACGATACCAAGGTGTTGAGATCTCGGTTGAGCGCCGAATTGAGCCGAGCACTAAGCGGCCCCCGAAGAGCTACTAGCGTCTTGAGACGGTCCTCGAGCTTTCCCAGTTCGACCTGGGCTTTGATCACCCCTGTAGCATCACTCCCAGCCCGAAATTTAGCCTGAGCAACACTTTCGAGATGCATGATCAACTCAATACTCTCTTCGGTCCGTTGAACGGCTTCCCGCAGATAAAAAAGCTCAACATAGGCATCGGTCACTTCGAAAAACAGCTGCCGTTTCGCTTGTTCATAGCTCGCATAAGCACGACTCACCTCTGCCTCAGCGCCTTTTCCTCGCAATGTTCGTTTCCCAAACCAGGGGAACGTTTGAGCGATTCCAAATCGTTGCCGTTGAGGACCGACGCGTGTCTCAACCTGTTCGACGAAATATCCATAGCTCAACGTTGGATCTGGCAAGGCTGTCACCTGAGCCACTCTCTCAAGGGTGGCTTTCCAGCGATAGAATGCCGCCTCCAGCCCTGGATTATTCAAGGCCGCATAACGAAGGTAATCGACCAAACTTGCTTCGGCAGGAAGATCGCTCCTTGGGGCCGGTGCAGATGAATTCAGTTCAGAGGCTTCCCCTCGAGGCACCAATCCAGCAGTCGTATTGTTTCCAAGCTTGTCAGGAAGGCTACTACAACCTGACCACAGGATGGCGGCACCTCCAAAATAAGAAAGCAGCCACCAATAATTCTTTCGAACCATATCTCTAATCAATCACTTAAACACTCAACATGGGATTGAGAATCCCAGAACGAACAATGTACCACTCGGTACATACCTCACCCGTTCAGAGCGGTGATCAAATCAGAAGGGAACAACAAAGGAGAAAAACAGCGACGGAACCATGATCAACAACCAGCAGCACCCGTGCTCGATAGACCCGTTCGTCCTGCAGCGGACCCTGTGCCGTCCGATGGCTCGTGCTAAGGGAGTCGTGAAGTTTGTTGCAGTTATCTCCTGCCAGAGTAATTGGTAGCAGAGGACTTGGATCCGCTTGATCAGAATCGTCGAGACAGCATTGGCGTTCGCAGGCACACTGCTCACAAGAAGCAGCGACGACTGGCGCCGCAGTGCCCGCATAACCGATCGAAGCCGGCAAGGCAAGACGCCCGACCAAGCCGAGCACGATTCCAATGGACCAGAGCATTCTTATCATGCCAAAACGCGAGCGCTCCGCGGAAAACAGCGGCCGCTCTCACAGGAAACTACAGCCCTTCAACCATTCGCGCCAGCACCTTTTCCTGCAGAGCAGACGGCCAGGAAGCCGGCAAACCCGAGCCAAAGCCAGCTGAGGAGAACGCCTAAGCGTCTTTCCAGCTAGGTTTTGCGGAAATATTCCATCATACGGACTAACCAAAGGACAAAGATCGAAGCCCCCTCTAGTGACAAGTTCCGCGAGTTCCTAGCCCCGCCGCAGTCCATTTCCCTAGGTTAAGGCTCTGAAGCCCCCCAGGAATGAAACAACATTCTGTATATGATTTTGAGCCGTCAGCCATTCACTCTTTGACATAGGTAAAAGTCATCCCTTCGTTCTCCATCGTAAAACTCCCATCCTTTAAAAGGCCCTTTGTTACACCTGCCCCTTCCCAACGAAGCAGGAGCTCGTCACCAATCTGAGTGTAATTCGCGGTGACTCGACGATGAATGTCCCCTCCATTCGGAGGCCCAAACACAGTTTCGCTCATGGCCCCTCCGTCCTCGGTGAATTCGAGTTGGCCCGAGACGACTCTAATACTCGTACCGTCATGATTCACTCTAGCCGGAAGCGTCTGGCCCTCAACCTTAACAAGCACAAAGCTCCCGATCGGCGAGAAGTTCACAGAATCCTTCTGATGAGCGCAGGCAAAAAGGCAACTCAAAGCGAAAACCCAGGATGTAAAGTAAATCGTTGCTTTCATTGCCTTCAGCCTACCTCCGGTGAAGAAAATCAAGGAAATCGATAAAACTGATTTCCCCATCGTTGCAATCGATACGTTTCACGGGCATCCTTCCTATCTTCGTAGATTTCAATGGACTGACCGAGATAGACCAGCCAGGAATACACTACACCGATAAATCTTACCCAGGCACGGATCGATGCACCCTGGATTCTCTACTCCTCACTTTGAGAGCCCCATGAGGATAATCGCCCCTCGTCGAAACTCAGCGTCGAAGCATGCCCAACCGGCAAGATGCGACTCCCCCGAATGCGGAAGAAGCCAACTAGGTCACTACGACCGCGAATGGGAGAACGAACGGTCACCGTATCGACACCACCTCTTTGGACTGAAACAAATTCCGCGGGCAGCCACGTCCTTAGGTCACTAGTGAACTCGGCTAGAATCTGAACTCCACTGGCGTTGCGAGCGTGCCTAAAAACGAAATGGACCTGGTCGTCGACAACGACAAGTTTCATAAGCAACTCAGCATCCACGCTCCAAGGATCCCCTCCCACCCCATACTCAACGAGCGCTGGCAGGCCGTCTTTGTCGTGATCACTTAGTTCTTCACCCGTAGAGAGACCATTAGCAGCAAGCCAATCTCCAAGGGGAAGGTCTTCTCCTCTTCCGGGCGTGCCTCCGACTGTGTTACTGCTCTGCCAATTCTTAGGATTACCTTGCTCGAACTCACCGCCTGCTGGAACAAACGTCAATGAATGACCATTCTCGACAGGATCACTCGGCCAAGGAGGTGTCGTAAGGTATTCGAAGTCATGTATGGTCACGCCGCTACTGGAGGAGAGTATGAGTCGTTCGCCATTGTTGCTTAGGCGATCGCCATCCTCCCAAATCCCGACGACTGGCAGCCCTCGGCCGTATCGAGTTTCGAAAGCACGCTCGTTTCCAACAACGAGCATGTATTCTCCAGGATCGATTACTTCACCGTCGGAGAAATCGAAATCAATTCCTTCGGTAAAGCGTACGCCCGTAAGATCGAGAGATTCCGAGCCGGCGTTGTAGAGTTCAATAAACTCTGCTCGAGCCTCGTCAGTCGGTCGGAACATGATCTCACTAATCACCAGACTATCCCGAAAAAGCGAATTCTTCGATTCACTCGCAACAAACTCAATCGCCTCAGACCAATGGCTTGCCCGTCCACTCGAATCAAAATGCCGCACGCGCGCACGATAGGTTCCGCCGACGCGAAGCTTTGATACCGGAATTTCGATCTCCTGCACGAACAAGGGAAAAATGCCGCTATTCCAGAGATCTTCGATTTCATAGCCCCATGGAGAATCGGCCGAATGTCCCGATAGTGTCGGATTTGATATTTCCCCGAGCCGCCATTCCATCCCCGAAAATTCCTCATCGCCATTCCTTCCTGAAAAAGAACTACTCGAGAAACGAAGAGCATCCACCGGAAAGCCGGTCGAACCGGAATACGAAATTTGGGGGCGATCAGGAATGTTGGCATCGAACGCCTCTTGATTGAGAAAACCAAAGCCATAACCGTCTTCAATCCCATCGTTGATTCTAAACCTTCTGCCATCACGAGTATCATACATGTAGGCAACAATACTCTGTTGAAAGCCCTCATGATCAGACGAAGGAATCGTTCGCCGGTAGGGACTGGCCAGTCGAGTCTCGTTTACAGATAGCTCATACCATGGCCCTCGATGAGATTGACTCGTTCGCGAATTATAGCTCCACATGAATTCATCAACATCAACCAGAGACAACTCGGTGATTGATGGACTTACGATTGTCGACAGTTCTCTCACCAGCTGAGCCGCCTGGCCACCGTACGGACTCATATCAGAAAACAAGAGATCGAGGATTTCTCGACAGCGATTTCTGAACTCAATGCGAATTTGCGGATGTTCAAGACAGCGTTCAGCTCGGAGCACGCCGCTCCAGATATGTTTCACTGGAGCAAACATCATGTCGAGATCCCACGGCATTGGAGACCATCGCCCACGTTCGTCTTGATAAGCATAGTAGTTGGCGCCCTCTCGAAGATCGACATTTCCCGTAGCCCGATTGATCGCCCTGAAACCGAAATAGGCATCAAGATCAAAATTCGTCCGCCACCAGGCTTCCGTATTGCGTGAGCCACTCTCGTTCCAAAATGAAGTCCAATCCGAATCATCGACCACTTGACTTGCACCCTGGTTCTTCTTGTCCCCAGAATTTCGTTCAATCTTATAGATACTGCGATCCGGCAGATCCCGCTGATCGAGAAAGCGGTTATCAGGGTGTTCAACTGCCAAGTAAAGCCCCCAAAGGTCTCCTGAATACTGGTTAGGCGGGGCCTCAGACTCGGCATCAATCACTCGAAATTGAAGCCAGTGAGTGTTCGAACTCATCACTCCGGCAAGTTGATGAAGACGGTGAGGCACCGCTTCATCAAGCCCAGCAATGCCTCGGTTCGAAGCCAGCCAAGGCGAGGAACAAGCATTTAAATTCAAGGTTTCCCAACGGGATCGATAGGTTTTCCCATAGTTATCTCTCGCTCTAAAATCTCGGGCACGATTGAATCGAATACGCCACTTATTCTTCCCACTGACGTAAGTCGATGCTTCGCCACGGTTGTAGTAACGAATATGATCGTAGACGATCCCATCGTAGACGAGCGTCCCCCACATACGAGTGCCGTCGAAATCGCGGTTGTACTGACTATCGGCCACATCGGCTCGGTCGGCGATCAAGTGATAGACAGGCACCGGCCCCGACATGAGATCCGCTGAGAATTCCACCGGCTGCGTCACCCGAGGACGTTTTGAACCTCGCCAAGCAGGAACGCCGTCGTAGACAAAATAGGCAAAGTTCGGGGCTTCATCATCGGGGTACGGAACCGTGACGTCATTTCCTCGTCGATCTTCAATTCGAATTCGATAGCGAACAAGACTGCGATGCTCATGAAGCTCCGCCTGGATGTTGCCTCGATAGATATCTGCACCGTCTTCAGGACTGAGACGCATAGAACTTTCGACCCAGGACGTTTCGTAGGCAGGATCATTCCGGCGAATATAGTGTCCGGCTCGCAGTATTTGGTAGCTCAGAACAACATGAGCCACACCGTCTCTATCTGTGACTTTCGCCGTTATGGAAACCGATTCTGACGCTCGCGGTTGAACGGGCACATGCTTGACTTGCCGTATCTTCGGCGCCGAATTTGCTGAATAGACACTATTCCGTTTCCCCGGAGTTGGATTCTCTGCGGAACGCCAAGAACCTCCAAGATCATTGTCGAGACTTGGGTGAACCAATTCCATAGAAGCCCCTGCCCCGCGAGCGCCCGTTGGCCACGGAAAGCCAGATTTGTAATCGACTCGATCAATCTCATCACGCTCCGCATTAACGAGCCGCAAACGTTCGCCATCATTTTCGAGCCGCCCGGAATACTCATGCGAGGTAAGGATGCGATATTTCCTGCGAAGAGCTGCAGCATCTTCGGCAACAACAAGATACTCCCCAGATTCCAGATTCGTACCGACAGGAATGATGTAGTTCCCAACACCTTCAATCTGCCAACCCGAGAGATCAACACCCGATTCGCCAGCATTGTAAAGCTCCACGAACTCGACCCGTTCCGTCTTCGGCACAGCATCATGGTGCACCTCGTTGATCACCACCTCAGAGGCGAAGGCATGCCCGAAGAGGGAGAGGGTCATGACCAATCCAGTGGAGATCAATCCGATGAGTTCGCAACGATTCATTTTGACAGACTATGACAGAATTCATGGCAACGACGACGTTTCGCAATTGTGTCACACAAGGCACCGATCGAAACGAAGCCGTTTCTACGATCCGTCGCATAAGATGAAGCTAGGCCCCCCTGAAATGAGACTACTCCGCTTCGATAGTAACAAAAAGCGCTAGCATTGAACGCCCATAGCCCTCTTGCGCCAATGATTCAAACTGGCCAGAGCCGTTATTAAAATACACGTAGTTCACCGAATCGAGCCCGGCAACAGCGACGTCTAAGTCCCCATCCCCATCCACGTCATAGAGTCGGCGATCATTCCCCCGCCGGGGCCCCGAAGTCAGATGTTCAGGCAAGCTCACAGAGGCTTCCTTCCGATCGAAATGCCCAGCACCCACGTTCATCCAAACCTGACGTCCAGCACCCAGATCGATCGATCGAACAACATCGTCATCACCGTCCCCATCCAAATCACCTACTTGATACAAGGAAAGAACGTCAGCACTGTTTTCAAAAAGTGGGATTGCCTCAGCAAAGCCACCATTACCGCTACTCAGGTACACGCCTGCCGAAGCAGCAGGCCGGATATTCTGGCGCACAGGCTGTTGGAGGTTTCCAGCAATCACCGTTCCTTCTAAAACCAAATCGCTCAAACCATCTCCGTTGAAATCTCCAGATACTGCATTCATAAACCCATGTCTGACATCGGCCCCAGCAAAGTAGAATTCGGCCCCACGCACGAAGCCATCCGTTCCTCGATTCATCCAAGTTGAGACCAGATTTCCTCGGGGCTGAGTGATCCCATCCCCAAGAGAACGAGCCACGGAGACGAAATCGAGTGCTCCATCACCATCCCAATCGCCAGGCTCCACCACCATTGATTCTCCTGGAACCTCAAACGTCAACACCCTCTGATACCCTCTGATACCCTCCCAAGGTATCATTCTCCCAAAGTTCTACGGCGAGCGGCGAAATGGCGGCGATATCGGGGAAGTCATCCTTCCCAATATTCACGACCTGGATTCGTTGGGGCTGAATTACTGAAAGCAGAGGCCTATCGGGTTGCAACCAATAAGGTTTGGTCAAGGAATCTGATTGAGCATCAAGGATCGATGTAGAACCCAGCCACAGGAAAGCAGCAAGAAGCCTAGGCATTGAAATCATCACCGATAAAGGATCCTCTTTTCGCAACATTGCACCACACCTTAGCAGTTTCCTGGCTGGAAACCATAACAAAACCAGAGGGAGGCGGCACAAAAAAGAAGGCACCACATCTCCCTCAGAATCCTCCAAGATTCTCAAAAGAAAAGAGCCCATACCAAGACGTGCAGCATGAGTTCGAGCGAGGCGTCCTTGCTAGCTCTTCTACGAGATCGCTTCTACCGCTGAGATTGGAGTTGACGGTCTAGAAACCGAATCATTGAATCGGCAGATAGTCGACTCAACACGCCGAGATTATGCGATACTTCCGAGTGGACTACCAGTGTGTATGCAACACCAAGTGTCTTCAAAAACTTGAGAAACGGATCATGTCGAGGGTATAAAAAATCCTCATCTCCAACAACCAAGTAGAGTCGCAAATCGTTACGTTTTTCTTCGCTAAGAGCGGATGCATGGACGTAGCAATTGTCCCCGCCCCCCGAGTCAATCGATGTATCCAAGGCAGCGGCTAGCGAAGCCGCAGCGCCGAACCGATCAGGGTACTTCAAGGCCAACCGGACGGCCCCTCCGCCGCCCATCGAAAATCCACATAACAATCTGGAGCTAGCGTTATCGATAGTTCGAAACTCCTGATCGATCGCGGTTCCCAACTCGTTCACCAATAGAGTTTCGGCACGAACGTACGATTCTTTTGAGTCACGATACCCGCTCCGTTTGCCACCATTGGGAAACACATAGATGGTCGGCCGGATCCGTTCCGCCAGGATTTCGGTGTGAACCAGGGCTGCCAGTCCCGCATCTGAACTTTCGTTCCCCCCTGCACCATGAAGAAAATAGACGACGGGAAATCTGCGCCTCGGTTCGCTTTTGTACTGCGGCGGAAGGTAGATCTGATATCCAACCTGCCGATTCATCGACTTACTGTGGAGGGTTTGATGTTGAAGCCCCTCGATTCCAAGGTCTTTCGGATTGTTCCAAACCCACGTGTTTGGATCCTGATCTGCGGCATTTGCCTGAGCCATAATCCAAAACGCGGATACCCACACTAGGAAAAGCGCCATCAATGGAACATAGGATTTCAAGTTGAAGAAACTGCGTCCATGTGAAACAGAAACCAAACGCTCATTGTAACAAGATAACAGTAACATAAGATCTGACCGCCGACCACGGCGCGTGCTGGTTTCGGCGATACAATAAGATAAGCCAAAGGAGCAAAGACTGACAAGAAGTGTTGGGGAAGATTCGGCGAAGGCGGCCATGCTCCATGACGTCAGTTCCGGCCCAGAAGATGGCGAGAGAGCTACTTTCTCATGCGAGCGTCAGGTTGGTCGTCAGGGCCCATCCGGGCAATCCACGTCTCTCGAAGCAGCTTACCGCCAGACTGTCTTGATCCAACGCCTGGCAATCAGCTCGTGCCCTTGAGGCAAAGGGTGCACACCGTCCCAAATCCAGTGAGAGGCGTCGGATCGCTCAGAGGCACGGTCAAAAACTTCCTGAGTTAATAGGTGTATTGCTTGATACTCATTCGCGAGCCGTTTGATGATTGCCCGAAGCTTCGTGCACTCGCCACTCCAAGCCTCCCAAGCGGCTTCTCCCTGAAGTCTTCCGACCGGCAATACAAAAGGATCCAGAAGAACGATCTTTAAGTCAGGATTCGCCTTGCGACTCGCATCAAGAATCCATCGATAGTCCGCTTCCCATCTCCCCAGATCGACCATCTTGCCTGCCCGACAGGCCCGGCCGACATCATTGACCCCAATAAGGATACTCAGCACATCGGGCTTCATGCCGACCGCATCTTTCAACCAACGTTCCCTCAATTCTCCCACCGTATTACCGCTCTTCCCTCGATTGAAAAACTCGTATTCGGCTTTGGGATACTCAGTCTGGAGACGTGCCGCGATGAGAAAGACATAACTGTGGCCCAAGTAATGATTGCGATCCGCTTCATTGCGCCCCCACTTCATATCGGTAATGGAATCTCCAATAAAAAGAAGTCGTCCTCCCCTTGCCCAATCCGGTCCCGATGGAGAAATCTTTCCAATATCGTCAAATCTCGACTGAGCCACCCCGGTCACTCCAAGCAAGGCAAGACAAGCCACGAAAAGCCTTCGCCTGACAGCACATTGCCGCCCGATATGAACCGCGAGCAAATACACGGAACAGAAACTTCGATATAACCTCATACGTAGGATTGCCCGTGGATGAATTGAAACAAGACTCCGCATAAAGAGAAACCCTCGCCCTCTACCTCAAGATAGCAGCGAGTGAGTCAGCAAATCCCTTTCCAATCTGAGCCATAATCTTGGCCGACCCCAAATAGTGGTACTCGGCATTGGAAACGCCTTTACTCAAAATCTCACGCTCCCGATCTGTAAAGGCAGCACGCCGTAACTCATCAAGCAATCGATTCGTAGCATCCCGGGTAAGCTGATCCTGTTTCTGCCGTTGATTTGCCTCTCTTTTGATCACGGCCTCCCTGGCTCGTAGATCCGTTAGTTCCATGTCCCAATAGTTCTCAGTGAACACAGCCCTCACATTACTTCGAAACTCAGGGAGTGCCGCTGGGGCCGCCATTGCCTTTCGAAAATTGCTATGAATCGCCTCATACCGTTTCTGTTCCGGCCGATACTTGCTGACAGGCCCGCCAACGCCAAGAACACCGATAACGAAGGGAAGGTTTGGAGCAGTGAGATCACGACGGATGTCTCGAATAAAATGGGCCATCACCTCACTATACGCATCATAACCGCCATCCTCCCCGCGATTTGGATAGGTTCCTCGATCGACCATATCGTTCCAGCCTTGGAACCAAACTGCGCCTGCTAGTTCATAGCCGTCCGTAGAATCGTAGTCAGGAACAACCTGATCGATCTTTGAAAGCACCTTCTTTACGTGCCCGATCATCAGTCGGTAGTAATGGCCGGTCGCCTTGACCTTCTCAGCTTTGATCGCGTCAACATCTTTCCCTTGCCGTTCGAAATTCTGAATCTGGGATTGGTTAAAGAGATAGGGCCCGGCGCTGGAAGATCGGAAATCAGTATTAAGACTCTTTCCTCCCCAGGCTGTCTTAATGATCAAGATCCTTGCACTGAGCGACTGTCGCATGAAGATTCCAAACGAAAATTCGGGCCCAATCTTATTCTCGTCAGCCCCGAACCCAGCCGTCAAACGACCATGCTTCTCTCCGCCGTTTGAGAGTAAGGAAATCCAAACGTCATCACAGACCGTGGGTGTTCCGGCCTCAGTTTGCATCGCACGAAGGAGCGGCGCTGTTACTGGATCCATGCCAATATTCTCAAAGGTACGGACATGTGCATGCCCCTGCATATTAGACTGTCCAATCAGAAGAAACACCTTGAGAGGCTCTCGATGAGCAGAATCAGCGACAGCTAGAGAATTCACCTGAAGCACAAGCGTGAATACAAGGCACCGTGCAGGCAGTTTCAAGAGGAGCGAAATAAAAAAAAAATGAATCATAATAAAGTAGGTCGAGAGTAAGAATCTCTCACGATGGTAACCCTGGTAACCCAACAGCTCTAGGCCAACATCGCGTCAACGATTCCGCTCTCTCTCTTCCCGCTTGACTAGCTGAAACGACTGGAATGAACCACAGCTACGAGCTTCCCCTACGTCAGGTGCTGCCGAAAGAAGGCAAGGCTGCGATCCCAAGCCAACGCTGCTTGGGTCTCGTCGTAACGCCCGGTGGAATCGTTGTGAAAGCCATGATTCGCCTTGGCATACATATGCATCTTGTAATCGACCTTGGCAGCTTTTAAATCGTCTTCATACTCGGCCCAAGTTCCATTCACGCGACTATCCAGCTCGGCCAATTGAATCAGCAAGGGTGATTTGATATTCTTTCGCAAGGGCTTTGCCGCAGGAGTCCCATAAAACGGCACCCCAGCATTCAAGGCATCAGGAATCGTCGCAGCCAACATATTGACCACATAGCCCCCAAAGCAAAATCCCACGGCTCCTAATCTACCACTACTCAATTCGTGTCCTTTCAAGAATCTCGCTGCGGCAATGAAGTCCTGCTCGATCTTCGCCCGATCCAACTCCCGTTGTAAGCGTCGCCCTTCATCATCATTTCCTGGATAACCTCCTGAAGGATGGAGCGCATCCGGAGCGAACGCAGTGAAACCAGCCTTAGCAACACGCCGGGCCACGTCTTTAATATAGGGGTTCAGGCCTCGATTCTCATGAATCACGAGAACCACCGGCGCTTTTCCAGTGAGGGACGATGGAGATACCAAGTAGCCTCGACCTTCCCCATGTCCTTGGGGAGAACTAAAGACAGCGTATCGTGCCGTAATATCCGGGTCATTGAAAGAAACCTGCTCCGCTGCCGCGTAGTTTGGTGTTAAAGCGGCCACTAACGCGCTCATACTCAAACCCGTCGCCGTGAGAGTCGCAAGACGGCTCATGAATGTCCGCCGATCGATCACGCCATGGGCGTACTCATCATACCAATCAAAGGCTTCTTGGGGAATATCCAGTTGAGTCGTTACGTCTTGAGTCCTTGGGGTATTCATCGTTTCACATTTTCTATAGACGTTAGATCGAGTAACCTGAGCATTGAATCGAATGGGCATCCCGTCAACCCCCTTTTCTCCCGTCGACCTCATCATCTGAACAATAGTCCAACCCTCCAACCGACTACTCGTCGCTAGCACACAGACGGCGCCATGATGACTAGAGAACTTCGGGATCCTGGCGTCTCGCGCTTTACTGGAGCAAACATCCTAAGACACGCTTCGGGCGACTCTCCGTAGTACTCCCATGCTAGAATCCCTCGCTTGAATGATGAAGCACCGAGCTTCGCCACCACGCTAATCAGGCATTCACGCAGGAGTTGCCGCGTAATATACCCGCCGAATTTTTGCCATGAGCGGGGGGCTGAGTCCAGACTGAGCCGGATTGCGCCGAGCCAAGACGAAAGGCCCCCTAAATTTGAAATAAAATTCTTGTCGGACATTGTCGCCTAGTGGGTGTTATGTTGATGAAGATGACGATTAGTGATGCGGAATTGCTGAAAAAGTACGTCGATGCCAATTCAAACGAGGCATTTGAATCCTTGATTTCACGCTATAGCGGGTTGGTTTACTCCGCCGCACTACGTCAGATTCCGCAACTGGAAATGGCGGAGGATATTGCTCAGTCTGTGTTCATCGATCTTGCCAGAAAAGCAAATCGATTGCCGGAGAACGTCATCCTCTCTGGCTGGCTCTATCGCGCGACGTGCTACGCAGCTTCGAAAGCTATCCGAAGCGAACAGCGGCGCGCCCTTCGAGAACGAGAGGCCTTTGCGATGGATTCGATCGATACCAATGGAGACTCGGTTTGGAAACAAATCGAACCCTATCTCGACGCCGCTATGAATCATTTGAGCGATCGAGACCGAACAAGTCTAATTCTCCGGTATTTCGAAAATCACAGCCTACGAGAAGTCGGCGCATCCCTTGGAATCAGTGAAGACGCAGCCCAGAAAAGAGTCTCTCGTGCTCTCGAGAAGCTTAGAAACTCGTTCACTCAAAAGAGAATTCGCGTTACCTCGACCGTTTTAGCCTTCCAGCTTTCGAGCTTTGCTGTCGAAGCCGCTCCAACACTGTTGACAACCAGCATTTCAACGGCCGTCTCATCTGCAGCCATTGGCTCAGGAGGAACTGCGGCCATAACGAGCCTACTCAACCATCTCATCATGATAAGCAAAACCAAGATCGCTATTGCCGCCGGAGTCGCCGTGGCAATCACACAATTCGCAATCCACCAAAAAACGACGAGCACACTAGAGCGCGACGCCGAAACGCTACGCTCCATCAACAAAGATCTCAGAGCGTCGCAAGCGACCCCAGATTTACCTGCTTCGATTCTGGCTGAATTGAACCAACTCCGTGACAAGGCAAGCGAGATCCCCAAACTGCGTGGCGAAATCGTTGCTTTACGCCAACAGAATCAAGCGTTGAAACAGGCAACACCTGGCTCTCCAGAACTCGATGAGTCGAGCAAAAACGATCCGAGTGCTCGTATGCACTTTGCCGACGAGATGATTAAGGCAGGCAATTACGCGGAGGCGCTCACACATCTCATCTGGTGCTATGACGAGGGATTAAAACACCAGCCAAGTTTCGTGGGCGTTCGCTCAAGTTTTCTTCTCGGGAGATTCGCCAAACTAGGGCAATCCTATCCACCAGCCCAGGAAGCCCTCGTTGCCAGACGCGATGCGGCTGTAGAAGCCTGGAAAGCGAACACAAACGATAGAACATTGGCTAACGATATCACCCGGATAAACAGCGCGCTCGGAGAAGGAGAAATGACAGTGGCCCTTTTCGATCAGCTCCCAAAGGGTGAGCCAAGTCGAGCACTGCTCGTCGAATCCGCCTTTGACGAGCTTCTAAAAGCAAAGAAATATGATGATATCTTCGCAGCAATGACACCCGAGTCCTACTTTCAAAAACGCCTACGGAGTCAATCAATGATTCGAGACCGGATGCCAGACAACGAACGTCTACAGACATCAATGCTCGACCGACTCGTATTCGACGGAGGCATGGTCGTCGAGACGCTCGCCGGAGTCAATCAAGCCCAACGTGCAATCGACGTCATCGATCAAGTGATAGAACAGGATGCCTCCCGAGAAACGATCGAGGACTTACTCAGACACGCCACCCGAGCCAACAATGCTGATGTCATTCATTACCTCGAGAACCAGTGACCCGTTTTCAGCGCTTGCGCGAGAAAATCAGAAAACGTATTCAACGATACGATAAAGCACCTGGCATGGCCTCGCGCTGATGCGCTCAAAGACCGGTCACGCTTTCCAAATAGAGAAATGCTAAGAGATCTTACCCAAAAGGCGTTTTTTACTATTTCGGAAGCGACGGGAACTCGTCGCATATTCCCGCCTGAATCTTCGAGGCAATTTTTTGAAACCCTTCCCGGGTCGGGTGAATCTCGTCTCCCCAATCGTCTACAGCCAAAGTTCCCTGCGTGCGGACGTGATAAAACTTCGGAGTCGATTGCTCGATTCGTTGGAGCATTTGGGACAGACGATCCAAAAGATACCAAATGATCCGCTTCTGATCGGACGCCTTCGTGATTCCCTTGGAATCCAGGTAAGGTTTCATCCATGGCCCCAACCTGACTGGGCCGACTCGAATTGGTCGATCCCCTGGGATCGCCTTGTCATAGTCATGGGTATAGATCCATGCACCAGGATGATAATCATCCCTCAGAGCAATCAATTCGTGGTAAGCGCCCTCGATTTGGTTTAGTCGCTGTTGGAATCGCTGTTCATTGATACAATCTCGCCACATCATCCCGCTTTCACGCTGCCGAATAAGCGGTAACAAGGGGCGACCAACGATATCATTCCCCCCCATGCTGAGCATGATAAGATCACAACGCATCTTCGAACGGGTTAAGGTTTTGAAGAGCTTCTCCCATTGCTTCCCCGCCATCATCAGCCTGGCTTCATCGCCATTGCTCTCGTGCCGCAGCCAGGCTGCATGCCTACCGAACCGTTTTATCAGCACATCAACCACGTTGGGGCGTGAAGGCAAAGGAAACGCGAACCATGAATCACCCTCGGTCACAATTCCAACGCACGCTGAATTAGCATCGAGCTTGTCAAGATACGTCTTGTATTTAGATTTTTTACTCCCTTTCGGCATAGCAATTACTTCGATGTTGTTAGTTCAATCCTCCCTCTTCTGCATCACCAAGAGCAACCCTACCACATCTTCAAACGAGAATACAAACGGTGACTGTGAGAAGACTAACCATCGGTTCTTCTCCACATACCGGACTACTCATCCCAAACACCATAATACGCCTCAATGTTGTCAAAGTGATCGAGTAAACCACTATAGAATGCATGATCTGAAATCGTCGCGCTATCACCGATCACAATCAGGCAGCGGCGAGCCCTCGTTAAGGCGACGTTCATTCTCCGCGTATCCCTTAAGAATCCGATCTCATTGTCAGAATTGGAGCGCACGAGCGAGATAATCACAGCTTCTTTTTCCCGCCCCTGAAAGCCATCAATACTTCCAATCTCGACTCCAGCAATATCCATGCTCTCCTGCAAAAGGCGGACCTGTGCCGTGTAAGGCGTGATGATTGCGATATCGTCAGCCTGCACGCCAAGCGCGAGGAGATCCTTGGCCTTCTTAATCGCAAGTGCCGCTTCTTCCGGGTTAGCGAGACTACTCCCAGCCTTCTCCCGTTCCTCGTCAAAAGATGAACCCGAGGTATCGATGAAGCGAACCGCGTTCGTCGTCAATTCATCATCAACCACCCCGTCCAGCTCACAAAGGCGGTGAGCGGCGACAGTACGATCCGCTTTTAATTTTCCCTGGTAGAACTGTGCAGAGGGATATCGCATGATCTGCTCATGCATTCGATATTGGACCGATAAGGTCTGGCAGACACTCGCGCCGAACGATTCAACCAAGCGTTCCTGCAGGCTCACTGCGAAACCTTCCTCAGCAGCCTCTTGGGAGATCACAGTCGGCGGCAATTGACAGTGGTCTCCAGCCAAGACAAGCCGCTTGGCGCGGAGCAAGGGAATCCAACACGACGGCTCGCTGCACTGACAAGCCTCGTCAATGACGGCTAGATCAAAACACCGTGCCCCCAGGAGGTCCGTATTGATCCCCGTATTGGTCACACAAACCACATCAGCATCATCAACAATTTCCTGGGCAATTCCCGCCTCCATTTCTCGAGCATCGGAAAGGAGATCGCGCGCTTCTTCCCGCAAGGACTGACGCGCTTGGCGATCAAGGCCTCGTGATGACCGATCCGATTTACGAAACAACTCCGCAGCCTCGAGTCTAAGCTTCTTGACTCGGCGAACATCCCGATGCTTTGGGACCAGTGCCGTTAAACAGTGCTCCCGTAGATGAGGGAGCACCCGAGCCAAGTGACCAATTCGTATCGCCTTCGTTCCTCGATCAAGCAGACGTTCAAACAGATTATCCACGCCCAAGTTACTAGGGGCACAAACGATTACCTTTTGCCCCCGACTCACCACCTGTCGAATAAACTCCACGAGGGTCCTGGTCTTGCCGGTCCCCGGAGGCCCATGAATCACAGCAACATCCTGGGCAGAATAAGCGAAAGCAACCGCCGCTCGTTGCGATTCGTCCAGGTTACTGTCCATATACTCAAGTGTTTCGGGTTCACGGAATGTGGGGGCCCGTTGCCCGAGACACACATCTCGGAGCTCACTCAAGCGATTCCCTTGAGCATGCTGAGCCCTGGAGAGCGCGAATCGAGACCTCAACATCGAAGTTTCATCATCCGCAGCATCAATACGGAAAACGGGACTATCCGCCTCCGAGACCACGGACTTGCCTAACGCAACCTCAATCTCTCGTGTCTCGATCCGGGTCACCACTCCCCGTTGGGAAGGCCCCACCGTATGCCCGTGTTCTGCAATTCGAATAGGCGATCCCACCGTCAACCGAGTAACCGGCAAGGCCTGCATAGCACTGCGCCGGCCAAGAACCACCAAAGCATAGCCCCCTAATCCAATCTCTTCTGACCGCAACACCAGATTCATCAACGCGGTGCTCGAGTCATGCTCCCCCGCTGCCTCTCTCCATTCTGCCGCCTGTTGAGCCTCCGCTGCCTGTTCCATATCTAACCAACGAGTCAGCTTCGCAAAATGCCCGGAGCTGTCACTTTCTACCTGAGGCGATTCAAACCAGACCTGCACCGTGCGTCCCATAAAAGCCTCCCCATCAAGGCGTCGCACCAACCTTGGGCCCGCTGAGTCCGGCACTTCAACCCTGGCATGGCGCCCATGGATATCAATCGAACCCACCTGTTGTTTCCGGATTTCCTCAGTATCGAGCAGCCACCGCAACAAAGCACCTTTGGTAATGCGGGCCGGGAGGGAATCTATGTTGAGTGGCATAATGGCAATTGTGTGAAACTGGGTTGATGGTGCGTCCGCTGCGAATCGTAGTGCAGCATCCAACCCCTTCTCAAGCGCTTTGCAAACTTCGTCGTCGGACTTGGTTCTTCACCCACCAGAAGCTCCCACGTTTATCCGTCAACGCGTCGGGAGGGCATTCCGCCTCTGGAAAGAGGTCCCACC
>CAJXVR010000112.1 GCA_913061285.1 uncultured Verrucomicrobiota bacterium
CACTAGATCGCTCGTCGGCAGCGTCAGATGTGTATAAGAGACAGGAATATCGTAGCGCTCGATTCCTGAGGTCTCAGCAGGACTCTCGGAAACCACATGTTGGACAACGAGCCCGGTTCCTTGATCTAGACCAAGTTGAGCAGCAGTGACCGGCGAGACCCGATCAATGTTCACCCCCAGCCATGATCGACTTGATTCGTTGCTAGGCAATTCCTCCTTCCGCACTATCCGTCGACCGACCTTAACGCGAGGCTTGTAGACCCGAATCTCAGGATCATCAGCACCTTTGCGCTCCACACGGATCACTTTCCGCTCCTCAACCTCCTGCGCCGCTGAAGTGGTGGTCGCAAAGGCAACCAACGCACTGACAAGCAAATATCCGATATCTCTCGTAGATTTCATTCTATTTATTCTTTCTCTCTTTTTTAGTAGGTAACCAAGGGAAGCAATAAGACTTCTTCCCTCGGGACAATCATTTCCAAACGCGAACCATCTTCCGTATTGCTCCACTGGTACGAATCTGCCAATTGGTAGCGAACCCGGCGAAACGGCACTTCCCCTAGCACGCCCACGACACCATCGTCACTGACAGCAACAAATCGGTTTTCCAAGGCGTTGGGCTCGAAGGCGAGATCCGAGAACAAGGGGCGCCTCACTATCGGATCCAGCGTCGGATCCGGTGGCGCCATAGCTCGCTCGCTTTTTTCCTGCGGAGCGTCGGAAAAATTGAGCAACAGCATGCCGACGACAAAGCCCGCCAGGCAAAAGAGTGCTGCTAGCGCCCAAGCGGACCGAAGCATCCATCGCCCCCTCGATCCCTCTTCGGCACAAGCTTTCAGGCGAACGCCTGGCGTGGAGGCGTTCGGGTCCGGCACTTTAATTTCATTTAGCCAGGCAGCCATCACGTCTGCCTCAACCGAAACCGGACTTAGCGCCCGTAACTCGTTCTCGAATTCCAAATCACTCAATGAGTCGTCTTTCATGATATTACTGCTCCAAGACGTTTTTTCAGTGCACTCAAGCCATAGCGATATCGAGAAGACACGGTGTTGGCGGAGATTTCTAAGGCTTCTCCGATCTCCCCCGCCGTTAACCCACCCCACACTTTGAGAACAATCACCTCACGCTGAGCGGCATCAAGCTCTTGGAGGGCGGCTTGGACGAGTCTTCCTCGTTCTTGCGCTTCAAAGTCAACCTCGAAGAAAGGCCCTGACACTAGCTCTGCAGACTGTTGAAAATCCCGTTCTCGCTCTTGTCGTCGAGAAATCATTCGCCCCTGATCAATCGCCCCCCAACGAATGGCCCGAATGAACTGAGGCATCTCGGGACAATCACATTCGGGGTTTGCGCTCCAAAGCCGTAAGATAGCCGTTTGCACGAGATCCTCCGCGTCCTCCAAGGAACGGGTCCGTTGCCGTGCAAAGAGAAGCAATTGCGGGCCGTGGGACTGAATCCAGTCTTTCCACTGCTGACAGCGCCGATTCGCGTTCCAATCTTGATCATCCATCCGTGTCATTCTCTAAAGCGTCACGGACTCACCGATTCGTCTAAAAAACATTCCAAGCAGCAGTGCTGCCGCCTATTCAGAGGAAGAAAAAGACCACGACGCTCAATTAATCTTCAATTTTGGACGATTTTGATGGGAATAAGCGGAATTCGATAAAATAAATTTCCTTTCCCTCCAGATCCTGGTTCAATCCCGCGTCTCATGAAGGTCCTCGTGATAGGCTCTGGTGGCCGAGAACACGCATTGGTTTGGAAAATCGCCCAGTCCCCACTGGTTGGGTCGATGTGGTGTGCCCCAGGCAACGCCGGCACCGCTCTCGAAACCGTTACCAACACTGGCAAGCAAGTCGAAAATGTCGCCATCGGCGCGGAAGATTTAGACGGGCTCCTCGCCTTTGCGCTTGAAGCGCGTCCCGATCTCACGGTAGTCGGCCCCGATAATCCTCTTGCTCTGGGGATTGTTGACCGATTCGAGTCGGCAGGTCTCCGTATTTGGGGCGTCAATCAGCAAGCCGCCCAATTCGAATCTTCCAAGATTTTTTCCCAAGATTTTATGAATCGACACGGGATTCCCACTGCGGAAGCCGGAAGTTTTGACAACACCGACGAAGCAAAGGCATTTGCCCGAAGCCTCGACGGGAAATGCGTGGTTAAAGCAGACGGACTAGCCCTCGGCAAAGGCGTTCTCATCTGTCATTCGATTGAGGAAGCGGACAAAGCCATCTGCGACATCCTTGAAGAGAAGGCATTCGGGGCCGCAGGAAACAAGATTCTCATACAAGAACTGCTTATTGGACGCGAGGTATCGCTCCACGCCTTTTGTGACGGAACGTCCTACCAACTCTTTCCTACCTCACAAGACCACAAACGAGCTCTCGATGGTGATCAAGGCCTAAACACCGGTGGTATGGGGGCCTATTCCCCAACGCCATTCTTAACGAGCGAGGAACTCGATGCTGCCAAGGCCCAAATCCTCGATCCTTGGCTCTCTGGATGCCGGGCAGAAGGTATCAATTATCGAGGCATCCTCTACCCTGGCCTCATGCTGACCGAAAAAGGTCCCAAGGTCCTGGAATTCAACTCGCGATTTGGAGATCCAGAAACGCAGGTCTACCTGCGCAAGCTAAACACCGACATAGTCGAAATCTTCGAAGCCTCCATTGATGGCCGCCTATCCTCGATGAATGTCGAGTGGTCAGATCAATCGAGCGTCTGTATCGTCATCGCTTCTGGAGGTTATCCCGAAGCCTACGCCAAAGGAAAACCGATCACTGGCATTGCAGAAGCCGATCAACTTCCCAATATCAAGGTCTTTCACGCTGGCACGAAGACCGAGAACAATCAGCCCCTCACTTCCGGTGGACGGGTCTTAGGAGTTACGGCCGTCGGGAAGGAGCTCCAGACAACCTTGGACAGCGCCTACGAAGCAACCAAAAAAATCAGCTTTGACGGGGCCTATTTTCGATCGGATATTGGCGCTAAGGCGATTTAGTAAGAGCTATGAAGGACTACCAACCAATGACATGGATTCGATTCTCCTCCTGGAGTCTCATGGGGAGTCTGTTAGCGACCCTGCCCTCACTAGCTCTAAGCGACGAAGCCACACTCTCTCTCCCTGCGCTTCCTGAGATCATTGAAGTCATTCAGACACATCTCCCCGCGATTCCCCAAGAAGATATTGATCGCGCTGCGATCCAAGGGATTTTAACTGAGTTTCAATCCCAGCTTGAGATTATCCCCACTCGATCGAACGAGGCGACAGAACCCGATAGCCAGAGCACGGCGCTCACTCGCTACTATGACTCCTCCATCGCCTATCTCGCATCACCAATCATTGATGGGGCCGCCCTTGCAGCCATCCAACAAGGGTATAACAGACTCGAAAGCGAAAACATTCTTCAAGGATTGATCCTCGACCTTCGCCACGTGTCGGGAAGTGAGTATTCCGAACTGACTAAGATCACGGGACTCTTCACAAACAAATCACTACCACTCCTCAATTGGGGGGAAGGCATCAAGAATTCCGAACCTCAGCCGACCCTGATTAAGACTCCTTTGGTGGCCCTCATCGATGAAACCACCCAAGGAGCAGGAGAAGCACTCGCAGCACTGATTAGAACAGCAAAACTGGGCATTTTGGTCGGCCGTCAAACTGCCGGCGAAGCGCACAGTTACGACGAAGTACCGTTAAAGACCGGACAAACCTTAAAACTGGCGACGGGCAGCATCCTACTAGCCGATGGCGAAAAGCTGGGATCAGCCGGCGTAAGCCCCGACATTTTCGTCCACAAATCGAGCGCTATCCCAGAAAACGTGAGCGACTCATCCAATTTAGAGGCTCAAACGCCTGAAGAACCCCTTTCAATCCCAAGCAACGATCCTATACTGACGAGAGGCTTCGAGCTCATCAAAGGAATCAACATCGTAAAAGGAAGAAATCGATCTTAATGATGTTTGACGATTGGACCAACAATTCGCTTAGCAAATCAAGCTAGACCATGCCCACTGTTCTCTTCATTTGCACCGGAAATATCTGCCGCAGCCCGATGGCTGAAGGACTACTTCGTCACGCCTTGAATCACCGAGAGGATGTTACCATCCTTTCCGCAGGTGTTGGAGCCATCGATGGCCAGGCCCCAAGCAGCAATGCTGTTTACGCACTCAAGAAGGTGGGCATTGACATCTCGCAGCAGCGCAGTCAGATGATGACGGACGAATTAGTCGATAAAGCCGACTATATATTCGGAATGACCAGCGGGCACGTCGAAGCCGTCACCCGCATTTTTCCCAACACAGCGAACAAGACCTTTCTGGTCCGTGGCTTCAACGAAGAACTCTCACCTTATGATCGCGAGATTTCAGATCCGATTGGATGCCCTCTTGAAGTCTACGAACAATGCCGCGACGAAATCATCGAAGGCATTAATCAAATTATTAAGCACCTAAACCTAGTTAACCAATCCCAGTCAGCAGAGAAGCAAGCGACAGTGAAAATAGCCCTTGGATCCGATCACGCCGGTTTTACCCTCAAAGAGTCCGTCAAACAGTATCTTGCCGACAAAGGCATTACGGCCGTGGACTGCGGCACAGGTTCACAGGAATCAACCGACTACCCGGACTTTGCCCAACTCGTCACAGGGAAAATTCAGTCAACAGAATGTGATTTCGGCATTCTCGTCTGCTCGACCGGAATTGGCATGAGTATCGCAGGAAATAAAGCCACGGGTATTCGGGCCGCCCTCGTCAGCGACACAAAAACCGCACAACTGTCGCGTGAACACAACAATGCCAACGTTCTCTGCCTCGCATCCTCTAGCACCGATACCGACACAGCAAATAAGATCGTCGACACTTTCCTTGAGTCAGCCTTTGCCGGAGGGAGACACGAACGCCGGCTCGGCAAGATCGCCAGCGTGGAATCCGGTTTTGCACCAAGCCTGTCTGAGGTAGACCCCGACATCTACGAGATCATCGGAAAGGAACGAGTCCGGCAGCAAGACCACCTGGAGCTGATCGCAAGTGAGAATTTCACCAGCCCAGCCGTCATGGCCGCCCAAGGGTCTGTGCTGACTAACAAATACGCTGAAGGCTATCCCGCAAAACGGTGGTATGGCGGATGCGAGTTTGTCGACGAGGCCGAACGCCTCGCTATCCAACGAGCGAAAGATCTCTTCGGAGCGGAACATGCCAATGTCCAACCGCATTCTGGAAGCGGCGCCAACATGGCCGTTTATTTTTCTACACTTCAACCTGGCGACAAGATTCTTACCATGGATCTTAGCCACGGCGGGCACCTAACCCACGGCAACAAAGCCAATTTCTCTGGGCGTTTCTTCGACGTCGTCCACTACGGCGTTGACAAGGAAACGGAACGGATCGACTACAACAATCTCGAGGCCCTAGCGAAAGAGCATCGCCCTAAAATGATCACGGTTGGCGCCAGCGCCTATCCGAGAGTGATCGACTTTGAGCGCATGGCACAGATCGCCAAGGAAATCGACGCCCTTCTGCTCGCGGATATCGCCCACATTGCAGGCCTCGTCGCAACCGGCAATCACCCCAGCCCTGTAGGCCATGCAGATTTTGTCACCACGACCACCCATAAGACCCTCCGAGGCCCTCGTGGCGGTCTCGTCCTTTGTGGCGAAGAACATGCCAAGAAGATCGATTCACAAACGTTTCCAGGAATCCAAGGCGGCCCACTGATGCATGTGATCGCAGCAAAAGCCGTTTGCTTCAAGGAAGCACTATCGCCCGAATTTACCACCTATCAAAAACAGGTCGTCCTCAACGCTGACGCCCTGGCCAAACGTCTCGTACACCACGGTTACCGACTTGTGAGCGGTGGCACCGAGAACCATCTCATGTTGGTCGATGTCGGGATGCGAGATATCACTGGAAAAGCCTGCCAACTCGCCCTCGACGAAGCAGGCATCACCGTGAATAAGAATACGATCCCATTCGAAACCCGATCTCCATTCCAAGCGAGCGGCATTCGCATTGGATCCCCCGCAGTAACCACTCGAGGCATGAAAGAGCCCGAAATGGAGCTGATTGCAGACCTCATCGCTGAAATCCTTCAAGATGTCAAAAACCTTGACGTGGCCAAGAAAGTGCGCGAGCGTGTCAAGGAGTTGACCGCAAGGTATCCCTTGCCGTATTGATCATACCTGAAGCAAGCGTCTCGAAACGACGTTTCCAAGCCACAAAAAATCATCTGCGATAGCTTTTGGGCATCGCTTCAGCGATTTACAGATTTTCCGGAATCAATGGACGTTGTTGTGTCCCTTGATTACCACTCATCCTGACAGAGTATATGCCAGCAAAAGTAGCAAAGAAGGCTGCCAAAGCGAAATCCGCTTCCAAGCCTAAAAAGAAGGTATCAGCCAAAGCGGCTGCTGCCGCGGAAAAGCCGTCGATTGACGACACCCAGGAAGTTACGCCGACGGACGTTAAATCTGTATCGGAAGAAAAACCCACGCCGGCTCTCAAAAAAGGGAAAAATGCTGACCAGGCAACACTTCCCCTAGAAGAAGACAAGGCCCCTCCGACCCCATCGCCAAAAGCCGAATCGAAACCGGATCCTTCTGAATCCACGAGCAAGAACAGGGACGAGACTCCTACGGAAGACTCAAGCACTACTACGGACTCCCCTGAGTCTAGTCACAAAGAAGGGGCCGAACGATCCGGTAAGAACGATCGGAAAAACCGTCAAAACGATCGAAACAACGGCAACGGCGGCCGCAATAAAAAAGGCAATCACCAAGGAAACGGTGACAAAGGCAATCACCAAGGGAATGGTGGCGGCCGCAACAACAACAAGGGTAAGAACAAACAAAAACGCGGAGGCAACTCGATCAACATCAGCCGCTTGCAAGCGCTGTCAATGACCGAGCTCAATGACATGGCCAAAGATCTCGAAATCGAGAACTTTGGCACCATGAAGAAGCACGAACTGATCTTCGAAATTCTTCAGAAAAATGCCGAACGCAGCGGAGGGCTCTTCGCCGAGGGCGTTCTGGAGATCTTGCCCGAAGGCTTCGGCTTTCTCCGCTCACGTAGCTACAACTACCTCTCTTGCCCAGAAGATATTTACGTTTCTCCCTCGCAAATCAGACGATTCGACCTCCAGACCGGTGATCTTGTCGCTGGGCAAATGCGTCCCCCAAAAGAAAAAGAACGATTCTTCGCCTTACTTCGAGTTGAGGCCGTCGACAAGGAAGATCCGGAACTGGCTAAGGATAAGACGCATTTCGACAACCTGACCCCGCTCTTTCCAGATGAACGGCTGATGCTTGAAAATGATCCCGAAGAATACTCAACCCGAGTATTGGATCTAGTTTCTCCAATCGGTAAAGGTAGTCGCGGCCTGATCGTTGCTCCCCCAAGGACCGGGAAAACCGTTCTCATGCAAAACATTGCCAATGCGGTTATTAAGAATAACCCTGAGGTATATCTTTTTATTCTCCTCATTGACGAACGTCCCGAGGAAGTGACAGACATGGAACGAACGTGTAAGTCCGCAGAAGTGATCAGCTCTACCTTTGATGAACCGCCAGAACGACATGTCCAGGTTGCCGAAATGGTCATCGAGAAAGCGAAACGAATGATTGAGCATAAGAAGGATGTCGTCATTTTGCTCGATTCAATCACACGTCTCGCTCGTGCTTATAACACCGTCCAACCCCATTCTGGAAAGATCCTTTCTGGAGGTGTTGATGCCAATGCTCTTCACAAACCAAAGCGCTTCTTTGGTGCAGCAAGAAATATTGAAGAAGGAGGCTCACTCACAATTATCGCGACCGCATTAGTGGATACCGGATCGCGAATGGATGAAGTGATTTTTGAGGAATTCAAAGGCACGGGTAACATGGAAGTCCATCTTGACCGACACCTTGTCGATCGGCGCATATTCCCTTCGATCAACGCAGAACTGAGCGGGACGCGAAAAGAAGAACTGCTCTATCACCCTGACGAGTATTCCAAAGTGGTTCTCCTTCGTCGCGCACTCACTGGAGTCCCTCCGGTAGAAGCGATGGAACTGCTGTTGAGCAAACTCAAAAAAACCACGACCAACATCGAATTCCTTCTCTCCGTCGGCCCTGCCTAGGACCCGATTGCTTAGAGCGATTCGAAGGAGAAATGTTTCAGCCGCTTTTTTTGAACATTTCAAAGCTTCTCTCCGTCCATAGATGATCAGCACCTTGATGAAGACACGATTAACGCAACTAGGCTTTTCGATGCCTTCGTCCGGCCGTTTCGTCACCAGCGCACCGGTTCAACTCAGTCTTGCAGCGATCATCGCAATGGGCTTGTTTACCGGGTGTTCGAAAGAGGCGATCACCGTCACGGTAATTCCCAAGGAACGTTTGAATCTGGCTTACGAAGCCCCGGATCATTGGACCCCTAGACAGGGTTCGGCCATGAGGGCTGTTTCATTCAGTATTCCAGACGAGCACGGCCACAACGGTGAAGTGTCGGTCCTCCCAATGCCACGACTTAATATCGATGACATTGAAATCGTAAATCTATGGCGCCAACAGGTCGGTTTAGAACCGACCAGTGCGGATCAGGTCAGCGAGCTCGCGAGCCGCGTAAAGATAGGCAGCCTTGAAGGCAATCTCTTTGACCTCGAAAGCCCAGCCCAGGGAGATGACCCTGACCACAACGCTCGCATCGTAACGGCCTATCTCCATGACGAGAACATCACCTGGTTCTTCAAGCTTACAGGTCCAAGCCATTTCGTAGAAACTGAGAAACCCGCATTCACACAATTCCTCGCTTCAGTCAACCTGGCTAAACTGCAACAAGACTTTCAACGACGTGCTGCAGCACAACGAGGCCCGGCTCCAAACCGAGGCCCAGCTCCATCGCGAGCGCTTCCTGAGTGGGAAGTTCCCTCCGGCTGGCAATCTGGCACGCCAAGTTCTTCCATGCTCCTTGCAAGCTTTTCCGTCGAGACGCAAGTGGATGGCCCAGCGGAAGTGACGGTCTCGCAGCTCGGCAATGGAGGCGGTGGACTACTCCTCAACGTCAATCGCTGGAGAGGTCAAATTGGACTAGCGGCCATCGAGGCCGAGGACTTATCCAATTCAATCGAGACGCTAGACGCCAATGGACTCGAATGCACACTCGTCGATCTCAAGGGCACTGAAGCACGAATCGTCGCCGGGATTGTCAACGTCGGCCCTCAGACATGGTTCTACAAAATGATGGGAGCGAGTGGCACGATCGACGCTCAGATGAGTGCCTTCATTAGCTTCGTACAATCGGTGAAATACCCCGAAAATGGTTAAACACATCGTCCAATTCTTAACGTCACTGAAATTGACCGTCGCCTGCCTCGCGGTCTCCATGGTCCTCGTCTTCATCGGAACCTTGGCACAAGTGGACGAGGGCCTTTACACCGCCCAGGAGAGATATTTCAAGAGCTTCATTATCTACTTGGAGCCAGCGGAGGCGGATTGGCGCTTTCCCGTATTCCCTGGCGGCTATTTGGTTGGGGTCGTTCTTCTTATCAATCTGCTCGCAGCTCACGGAAAACGATTCAAGATTACCAAGAAGAAACTTGGCATCTTCATGATCCATGCAGGATTGATTCTACTGCTCGTTGGTCAACTCTTTACCGATCTCCTTTCCCGAGAGAGCGCACTCGAATTTGAGGAAGGTCAATCAAAGAATTATTCGGAAGATTTTCGGAAGAACGAGCTGGTCCTCATCGATAAATCAGCTCCTGACTCAGACAAGATCATTTCTATTCCAGAATCTCGCCTCAGGAATGGTTCGCTAATCGAAGATTCAAATCTCCCTTTCAACATCAAGGTTCATGACTATTGGTCGAACTCTGACATATCGGGAACGGAGAAGCCAGATTCCGTCAAAACAGACGCAACTCAGGGCCCCGCTAAGGATTTCTTCGTGCTTCCAATGCCCCCTGTCACTGAGATGAATCGCCGGGATCTTCCTAGTGCCGTCATCGAGCTTTTTGACGGGGATCAGTCAATCGGAACCTGGCTTACTTCAGCCGTTCTTAAGCCCCAAACGGTGTCCCATGAAGGCACGGACTATGAGATTGTCCTCAGATTCCAACGCTACTATGAGCCCTTTTCCCTAACGCTCCTCAAGGCGAGCCACGATAAGTACAAAGGAACCGAACTTCCCAAGAATTTTTCAAGCCGCGTTCGCATCCAAAACCAGGAGACCGAGGAAGACCGCGAGGTGCTCATCTATATGAATCATCCACTGCGATACGGTGGTTTGACATTCTTTCAATTTCAGATGGCTGCCGATGAAGCCATGCAGCGCGCAGGGATGATTCCAACATCGACCCTTCAAGTCGTTCGCAACCCCACCTGGCTAACACCTTACTTGGCCTGCATTATGGTTGGGCTCGGCTTAGTGGTGCAATTCATGATGCATCTGCTTGGATTCCTAAAGAAGCAACGAAACCGACCCAAGGCCCAAAGCCCACGCTCTCCAAACAAGACCAAGGCAGGGAAACACTCACCATCTTCCGAAGAGCAATCGGGTAAATCTACCACCTCGGCAACTTCCTAACCCACAAGCATCTCCCATGAAGAAACGCCTGCCCTTTATTATTCTAGCGATCTTCACCCTCTGGGCTCTTTCGAGCCTTCGTGGGCCCAAAGCTCCTGAAGGCATCGACCACGTGGGTTTCGGAAAACTACCAGTCCTCTTGAATGGGCGCATCCAGCCGATGGATTCCGTCGCCATGAATGCGCTCCTACAGCTGCGGGGCACCAGAAAAGTTCCCCTTGAAGGGAACAATGGCACCGGTGAGTGGGGAGATTTTCTTGAGATCCGAGGCGAAGGCAATGGCTTACTCACAGAACGGAGTTGGTATCAGTTTTCAAAGCACCCTAAGAAACTCAGCTCAACTCAATGGCTCTTAGAGTTGATGACCCGCCCTGATCAGGCAAACGAACGTTACATCTTCGCCGTCAACCATCCGGATCTCATTGGAGAGTTGGGACTCGGGGAAGCAGGACTCGATCGGTCCGGTTTAAGGTACTTCACCTTCAGCGAGATCGAACCGCATCTTGCCACCATCGAGAAGCACGCGAGCAGCTTGAATCCGAAACCAGAACTTCGCACTCCTTTTGAGCGAGCCGTCGCCAAAATTCACTTTTCCTTGGGTCTGTTTCTCCGGCTCAAGAATAGCCTTCAGCCCCAGGACTCACCGGATTTCAGCGCAGAACTAGAAGAATACGTGGCAAACATTGGGCCTGGAATTGAGGCGGTTCGCAACCGCGAGAGTGGCAACGAATACGATGAAGAAGCCTTTGGTAGCCTCATGCGTCACCTCGAACGATACGACATGGTAAGTCGCGTCGCCTATCCCCTACTCGTTCCGCCAGATATCAAGACAATGGAACGAGATCAATGGTCCAACGTCGGCACCAATCTGCTGGACGCCGTTCATACGAAGCGATTCCCCGCGGCAATTCAAAACTACGCCGCCATGAGCACCGCCTACACAAAAGATGATGCACAGGCCTTCAGTACCGCTCTTAGCACATTTCGGAATTCTCTAGCCAAGGACTTTTCATCAGAACTCAGGAAAGCGAAGCTCGAATTCGCTTACAACCACTTTTCTCCATTTTACAAGAGTATCGTCCTCTACCTCGTAGCCTTTCTGTTTGCTTGCGCGTCCTGGTTTAATCTTTCCCAGTGGATGAACCGCAGTGCCCACTACCTCATTATCTTAGCCTTCATTATCCATACTGCGGGATTGATCACCCGAATGGTTTTAGAAGGACGCCCCCCCGTAACGAATCTCTATTCCTCAGCAGTCTTCGTCGGCTGGGGCGCAGTGATCCTCGGCATCGTGCTTGAGCGGTTCTACCGCGATGGCATTGGAAGTGTGATCGCCAGTGTTGTGGGGTTAATTACGCTAATCATCGCACACAATCTGTCGATGCAAGGAGACACCATGGAAATGATGCGGGCCGTCCTTGACACGAATTTCTGGCTAGCCACTCACGTAGTGGTTATCACCCTTGGTTATTCAGCAACCTTTGTGGCCGGGTTTCTCGCACTGGTTTACGTCACTCGCGGCTTGCTTACCAAGACACTCGACCAGGCCACGGCCAAGGGGCTGACACGGATGGTTTACGGAATCATCTGTTTCGCAACCCTCTTTAGTTTCGTCGGAACGATCCTCGGAGGTATTTGGGCTGACCAGTCTTGGGGACGATTTTGGGGATGGGACCCCAAAGAGAACGGCGCTCTGCTCATTGTCATCTGGAATGCTCTCGTTCTTCACTGTCGTTGGGGAGGTTTAGTTAAGGACAGAGGACTGATGAATCTCGCCATCTTCGGGAATATCGTGACAGCATTTTCCTGGTTTGGAGTCAATATGCTTGGGATCGGACTGCACTCATACGGATTCATGGATGCGGCGTTCCGATGGATCGTTCTCTTCACGGCCTCTCAAGTCGCCTTTATCGCCCTCGGAACACTGCCACTAAAGCTTTGGCAGAGTTTCAAGACGGATACCACCGGTGCAGCATCATAGTCCAACACACCGAGTCTTCCGAGTCTTGTAGAGGAACGGGTCAATAGCGCTTGAAATGGGCGCTCTATGCGAACCGAAGCGTCCAGGCTATTTCGCCCCCATACGATAGGGGGAAGATTCCCTCTTCGGCGGAACTAGATTGCAATCCTGCTTTTCAGAACCATCATGACAAGTTGCTGAGAGGGCCGCATATTGAACAAACCAAAGCATCTCCTCAAAACAATCCCTGTCATCTCTAAAAAAGTCTCACAGACTATGGCTTCTCAATCTAATCAGGAATTTGATTAAGGGTGTAGTATGCCTGTGGATGAAGCAACGGCTTACCTTCAGCGGAAACCAACGTACTAAGATCGAACTCGTGAACATATCCCCGCCTCAGCCCCACGAGTTTTAACTCGATGGATAGCCCTTCCGCATCCAGACGAACGGCCTCAATTTCAAGGCTCTTCTTATCAATCTCATTCCCTCCATAGGACGAGTGATAGGGATAGGTATAACTGACGATCGAATAGTTCTGAAGGTTCAGAGCGCTCGAAGCCTCGACTGGGGTCGTGAACGTAAGACGAAACCCGTCTGAAAGCGCTTCCATGCGCCGAATCTCAAAAGGCAACTTTCCGGTGGGGGAGATTTTCTGTAGGCCAAAGCTTCGAGATCCAAGAGAATTCCAACCACGATTCGTTTGCCCAACGAGCAATGCCCCCTTGGCCGTCCAGCCTAAACGAAGAACCGCCGACTGAAGTCCTTCCCGAAATCGAAAACAAACTCCTTGGTAACTTCCCTTTACTTTCTCTAGATAGACCCTCGAGACAAACGACTGGGTAAACTCCCCCACGAAAAGCTGTCCGGAGAATGGCCCGAATTTCCCCTTCGTCGTGTCACAAAGCACATCGGTTGCACTCATCCCCATCTTCCGATAGGGAAACCAGACTGCCGGCAATTCGTAGGCCTCGATCGATTGGGCAGCTTCCACAACCGTCAAGTTTTCCGGCAACGCCTCATCTACCGTAAAGGTTGCGCCAGGAAGATTCGAAAAAGCTAACGCGTCGGCATGCCCATGAAATACTCCAGGGCGAACATGGATCAAGCAGCAGGTCGGAAACCAATTCCCTTGCTGATCTGTCGCAAAGACGGCATCCTCAAGGTTAATCCCTAGCCCACTCGGTGACCGAAACCCACCTGATACTGGCTCTAGGCGCCCATCGAGACTGGCTCGCATGCTCCAACCACGCCATTGATTATCAGCCGGTTGAGTTCCTTTCCCGATGCTACAGTTCAAGGTCAACCATGCGTTGCCTCGACTGTCGAATACCGGCCCGTAGGCATACTCATGATAGTTTCCCGTCACCCCCCAGCCTCGAGCGATTGTTTTATAGCCGTCAGCACGGCCATCCCGATTGGTATCCCTCAAACGAGTGAGTTCGGTCCGTTGCACAGTATAGAGATCCCCATCGTAGTACGCCAAGCCCAACGGTTCGTGAAGCCCCGAGGCAAACATTCGGAAACGCGCATTCTTCGGATCTTCGACATTGTCAACCAGCCAGACTTCACCTTTCCGAATCGCAATGGCTATTTCTCCTGTAGGCAATCGAGCCATCCCACTCACCTCAAGCTTCAACCCTGCCGGCAACGTGAATGTCTCTAGCCGGTAGTAGTCACTCTCACGCTCAACGGCCAGGGACTCGAAGCATTGCAGTCCGGCAACGCCGAAGAGAACAAAACGAGTGAGTTTTCTCATTGGACTACCATACATAGACAATCGATATCTCCTGAGCTCGTTCTGACGGCGACAGCAAGACTTGAAGGCGTTTTCCATTATCGTCTGACTGCACGCGTGCTTGATGAGAAACCTCGATTCGAAGATTCTTTCCGAGCCCCCATTGGTCTACCCCTGTCGAACGAAGCGATTGACCACTCGCGATGTCAAACCATTGTGGTCCAAGGTTTCCACGTGCCTCCAATTTCCGAACCAATCCCACATCCCCGTCATCCAAAGGCTTAAAGGAATCGTCAATCCTTAACGCCCCAATCTGATAGTGAAAATGCGGCAAGCCGGTTTCAGACTCGAGCGAGTAGCCTTGGAATACCACGGGCCCATCCCACGGGGGATCAAGGGACTGGATCATCACCATTTCCCTTCCCTCGGGCTCGGTCAGCGGAGTGAACCGATTCTCCCAGGTGTTCTCCGCATCAAGAAAAGCCCCTCGCCAAGCAAGCACCAGGCGAAGACGACGGGCATCGAATGCTCCATGAGTGCCTGACTGAAACCCAACAGCGATCGCATGATTCCCGACGTCCTTCATGAATGTCCGAAAGACAAGCGGCTGAGCAGATGGCACAAGTATCAACGCTTCCCGATCAATCAAACCAACCGGCAACATAGACTGATCCAGTTCATTCAGGTAGGCCCAGAGACTGTCAATCTGGCGCAAAGCCGATCCACCGTGCCCAGAAAGACTTGGCTTGCCATCGGGCCAAAAGGCAGGCATTCGAGTCAAAGGCCGAAACCCCGCCGGATTCAACAAATAATCCCGAAACCATTCCGGACGCAGGCGTTCAGGGGCCAAGGCCAGATCGATCGCCTGAATCCCCAAAGCGGCCCGTCCACCAAGGCGGTGGCAACTAATACAAGCGAGCCCCTCACTTCCAATCAATGCCCGCCCCCACATGTTTCGGCCGACTTGGTTCTCCGCAACCTCCCGAAGCGTGGCTTGCTCATCATTGGGAATATCGAGCTTGGCGAACAAACCGGCCAAGCTCTCTGCCTGGCCAGGTTCATAAAGCGGCATTCGTGTCACCATGTAAGGCCGAGCAAGTCCCTGCCCAGTAATCACCGCTTCGATCGCTTCTCGAGTAAGTTTTCGTCCGACGCCACTCAAGTCTGGAGGCAATCGCCCTTCATCACCCAAATCCGCTTCAAGCGAAACAAAATGTGGATCACTGATCGACGTCGGTCCACCAACACCATTGCGTCGATGGCAGGCAAAACAAGCATGCTTGGTAAGCGTCTCGTTGAGAATCGTTTCCGGAGCGGGTTCCGTATCGCTTCCATGTGCGTTGAGAGCCATTCGGATAGATTCGCGTTGAACATCAGTCAGACGAAACCTCGGCACCCCAATCTCAGGATTGTCAGCGAGGCAGCCGCCGCCTCGGTTCTGGAGATCGGATAGAGCAAGTGGTCGATCAACGTCGTCCAGTGACGGCGAGTCGTCGCTCTTGAGATGACACCGGTCACATTGAAGGCTCTGGAACAAACGTTTGCCCTCTGCTACTAGCGCGACCGCCTGATTCCCCTCCAGGTCTTTCTGCTGATCGACCGCCAGAAAAGCGGCTATGTCAGCCCCTTCTTCGTTACTCAAGCGAAGTCTGGGGCGGTGCCCCGCATCCGAAAGATTTAGAAATTGGAACAAGCCCCTCCTCGTGTACTTTCGACTGACTTGATCACGAAACCGTCCTCCTGGCCTTTTCGTGATTTGCGAGTCTCGCGTTCGCGATCCTGCCACACCGTCCAGGTGACAGGCAACGCAACCAATGCTGAAGAATAGTTCTTGCCCTCTTATTGCATCCCCTACTAGAGGCATCACCTTTGGATCCGTGGCGAAGGACACTTCGTCCAAGAGAAACGCTTGGAGAGCTACCGCTGTCTGAAGCCGCGCCTCCGTCGAATACCCGACCAAGAGATCAGGCATTCGACTCGATTCATTCGCGGAATGAACGTCAGCTAAAAACGACCGTAGGAACTCGGACCGCAACCTGGGGACGCTCTCCCGAAGGTCCTTGAAGAAGCTCACATCGAGTTGTCCCGTATGAGCGTTGGATGGCTCATGGCAGCGCGCACACTGAAACTCTGACAGTAGGACTCGGCCTAAAGCCACCCTCGCCCCTGTCTCTATAGGCCCCCTCGACCCCAACGAATGGAGACTGATCTGCCCCCAAGCTGACGAACTCGCGATGCCCCAACAAAGAATCGCAACGCGAATTAAAGACCTCATAGAATCGCCCCTAGGCCTTCGCCTGAGCTCGTGCCTCCTCAAGAAGCCGCATCCACGGCCCCATATAAAGTCCATGATCGTGGTAAGTTCGACCGGAAATCAGATTCCCATCGATCACACACCCTTCATTAACAAAGGTACCACCACAGACTTCCAAGTCAAATTGACACTTGGGAACGGTCGCCATACGGCGGCCCTTCACACATCCAGCACGTGCTGGGATCTCGACACCGTGGCAAACGCTTGCAATCGGAACGTTCTTTTCAAAATAGTAACGTGTGATCCGCAGCAGGTCTTCATCCTCACGAAGATACTCAGGGGCCCGTCCGCCACTGTAAAACACACCTAGGTATTCCTCAGGCTTGATATCTCTAAAGGCAATATCAGATTGAATCGTGTAACCTTCCCACTCTTTGGTTATAGTCCAGCCAGGCTTCACTTCATGCATCACCATCTGATAGCGATGCACCTCTGGCCCAGCGATAACCGGCTTAAACCCACCTTCAATCAATCGGTAATAGGGATAAAGCGTATCCACTGTTTCCGATGCATCCCCGACAATAATAAGTACTTTGTGTTCCATGGAGCTCTTAATTCGGTCCTAGCCTAGTCAACGACCGCCAATTGCTCAAGATAGGATCGACTTCGGTTAATCTCTGCCGTCGTCTCGCCAGCCGTTGGCAAGATTGGAATCCCCCGAGGAACCGGATGCATGAATAGTTCAGTAAACCCTTCATAATTGATGCGACGAAGAGCCCTCACGGGCGCTGTGAAATCAAAATCCCCTCGTCCCGCCATCTGCAGAAGTTCTTGCTCCTTGGGAAGCTTCTTATGGCATCCCATCCCATACTGCCAGGCATAGAACACACCGATCTCGTTACCCAAGGCACCTATCAAATCAGCCAATCCTCGCTCATCCAGGTCCAGGCGCTCCAAATGGTACGGCGCTAGAGCAACTTTCAGATTCGGTAAGGGCCGCAAGTCAATGAGCCACTTGAGGGAGTCGGCGGAGTCGATAAGATTATTACCGTGATTTTCGATGGCGATCGACACCTCATGTTCCGCAGCATGCTCAAGTTCGGGGCGCATCTTCTCAACGAATGTCTGCACCGCGCCTTTTAGGTCGCTCCCTTTCAAGCCGGCCGGGCCACTCCCACCGCAGACCATAAGGCGACAAGCAAAACGCTTTGCAACAGCCATCTCAGGCCTCAAGCCGAAAGGCCCGAGATCGTAGCGGGTCAAACAGCCAATCTGGAGTCCTCGTTTCGCCAGCATATCAGCGACTACTGAATGTCCTAGTAAGTCCATTTGCTCACGCTGGTTCCCGTGAACTCTAGGCCAAATATCCACAAACGAAGCCCCAGTTTTCTGCACTTCGGGCAGAATCACATCGAGGGGCAATTCTCCGTACATTGACGAAGCCAACATGTACCGGAACCGAAATCCATCCTTGCTCGCGGCGTTAAGATACGCACGAGAAACAGCCCCTCCCAGGGAGGCAACGCCTAGTCGTGAAATAAAAGACCGTCGATTCATAATTTGCTCTTCAATGCTTTTGCGTGGCTACTAACTGTTTCAGCAACGGGCTGAGGGTCTTTTCAAGAATGTCAGCGTCTCAAGGACGCACATCACGACTCCCTTGATTCTTCAGTACAACCACAGAGGGCCGAGTCCTGGACCAGCTGCGAACGTGATCACGGAATTGACTCCCTACGCCTTGAAGAATATAGCCACCACCTAAAATAATATCGTCCCATCCATCTTCGTCCACATCTCCAAGGTTCATACTGATCCATCGCCCTGAAGCCTCATGAGCCAGACCAGAGGCGGAAAAGGATTCTCCCGCTTCATTCTCCAGGTAGACGAAGGTCTCTGGATTCTTATTTGACCAATCCGGATAGAACGCTATCGCCGCGATATCATCATCCCCATCTCGATCAAAATCATGGACCACAGCTTTTAAGGCGCCAAACATCGGATAGAAAAACTGTTCTTCAAATTTCAACCCACCCCGATTTCTCAGCACGCGTATACCATGATAAGGCTTCAGAGGAGCATCCTTGATCTCCATATTGTTTCCATTCACCAACACGAGATCAACTAACCCATCCTCATTAAAATCTCCGAGAGTAAGATGATTAAATCCGAAACCAGCAACTTCCTTTCTCAGGATTCGTTTTTCGAAAGATCGATTGCCTTGATTTAGGTACAGAAGAAGCTCTTGCTGGCTTTGAGAGGTGATCAAGACAATGTCATCCAACCCGTTTCGATCAAAATCATGGATCTTAGCATTAAGCGCACCGGAATGTTCCAGTAAGATCGTTTCAGCCGTGTCTACATCTTCAGACCACCGGATCGACACTTGTCCCTTCGAGCCCGCTCCAAAACCGACCAGCAATAAATCATTCCGGTGGTCAAGGTCCAGATCGACCGTATGCGATTCTGTTAAGCGATGATATCCCTCAACAACTGCGGTCGGTTTCGATTTGCCTGCTCCCTGATACGAATAATCAGCAACAGCGCCACGCTTCTTGTCCTCCATAAAGTCCCCCATTGTCGTCAATCGAAATCCATTCAACAGTAGGTCGATATCAATGGGCGCCGAGGTTGTTTCCTTTCTGAGAACGAGCTTCCCTTGTCGATCAAATATCTCGAGCCTGTTCTGCTGTCCCAGTCCGATGAATAGATGTCCCCGCGAATTATCGAAAAACACCAAACTTACGAGTTCTCCATTGGGAAGGCGATCGTTGGGACTCGTCGAGACAAACTGATCGGTAATCGCTCGCGTTCTCGATTTGTTTGCCACCAACGCCTCTTGAGAACGAGCATGAATCAAATAATACTCTGAGATTTCTCGAAATTCAGAATCCGATACAAGCCTTGATTCAGGGATTAGCGAAGCCTCAACATTGTTCGAGAACGGCACATAGGTATTTGTGTACCCAAGATAATTGGACATCCATGTGAGCACAAAGGGCCAGGTTTCCCGGGGCAGCTGCCCCGGACTGGGAAGTAGATGGCAACGCGTACAGTGCACGCTTGCCAGCCTATACCCAGGATGCTCGGAGCCCGAATCACCTGCTTTCGGCAGCGTCACTTTTTCAGGTTTCCACTCAAGGCTGGTGACCGCATTGATCGGTTTGAAATAAGGCACCGCAATGAAGATATCCCGATCTGATCGAGTATACCGGGCAAGAAACACCCCTCCAAGGACAAGGCAAGAAATGAGCAGCAGACTGATTGCTGGAGACCATCGGTGCTTGCTCATCTGGATAGGATCCCAATTACCTCACTGCACTTCAATAAAATCCCCTGCGTTACAGAACAGAGCGGCAGGCCCTAACAATTCATTCCCCACAACATGATGTGGCCCAAAACGAACTCACCGATCGAGCACTTGTCATGATCACTATGAGAAAGGGAGAAATCGATGGCTACGAGTGAATGTAGCGCTATTCTCGATTTATCATTGGCCCGCACCCAAAGCTAATATTCTAGTGTGGAACAACTCCGTTCCACTAGCACCGCGATAGCAGCCAACGAATAGCAATCAAATCAGCGACCACGTAACCCGGTTTGGCGACGGCGAAAAAGCCCCCATCCAATCAATCCGCATCCTATCCAAATTGCATGGACCGGCTCAGGAACAGCAACAAAGTTGGTGTTGAATGACTGCGCAATCCGCTCCCCTAACACCAACATTTCAGCCGCTTCGTAGTGTCTCGAATCCGAGGCGCTTAGGTTCAATCCATCCACAGAGACGAGCACCGCGTTCGCATCACTGGCGACGTAATTGAGCTGTTCCTGACGCAACAAGTTCCTATTGGCCTCGCTGGTAGCCAAGCCGTTGTTCAGTTCCACTTCAAGAAACGGCAGCGTCGGCACAGAGATATCCGTTCTAAAATCTGACAAGAACTGCCCAAGCCGCTGCTCGTAATGTTGACCGTGATTTGCGGAATCGAACGCGTCCGATTCCCCCTGCAACCAAACAAGACCGCGTACGACTGGAGTGTCTCCCGCAGCGGTAACCAATCCGATCGCTGTATTGAGACCGCTGATAAGACGGTCAGTGTATGCGCTGTCTCTTATACACATCTGACGCTGCCGACGAGCGATCTAGTGTAG
>CAJXVR010000113.1 GCA_913061285.1 uncultured Verrucomicrobiota bacterium
ACGAGATGTAGAGAGGTCTCGTGGGCTCGGAGATGTGTATAAGAGACAGATCGACCATAATATCGGCAATACCTGGCTAAGCAATCCAAGCCCCGCACGCCGCAATAGACGCCCGATTCAGCAAGTGATGCTTGGTTATAGCGACAGTAACAAGGACTGCGGAATTATCGCTAGCCTTTGGGCCGTGCGAAAGGCTCAGGTCCATCTCAGCGAAATCGGACGCCGCTTCAAGGTCGACATGCAGTTCTTTCACGGACGAGGCGGAACCATCAGTCGTGGAGCTGGTCCCACCCACCGCTTCTTGGACGCGCTCCCCGGCGGCGCAGTCGATGGAGGACTCCGAATTACGGAGCAAGGCGAATCTATCGGCCAAAAGTACAGCAATATCCTCACCGCATCTCACAATCTTGAGCTCCTTCTAGCAGGCACACTAGCCGCCAAGGCGCGACAAATTGAAGGCGCCTCAACACGCGGATGGAGCCGAATCTTAGACCAACTAAGCACCTCCAGCAGTCGCTTCTATCAATCCCTCATTCAACGACCTGGCTTCGATGACTTCTTTAACCAAGCGACGCCCATTGATGTTTTACAGCACAGTCGGATCGGCTCGCGTCCGGCAGCGAGAACGGGGAAACGAACCATTCAAGACATGCGAGCCATTCCGTGGACTTTTAGTTGGAATCAAGCCCGGTTTTACCTTCCTGGATGGTTTGGCGCTGGATCGGCGCTAGAATCCCTGTTCAACGAAGTGCCAGATCAGTTTGAAAAGCTGGCTAAGGATGTCGGTAGGATTTCGTTCCTTCGCTATCTTTTCTACAATCTTGAAGCGAGTCTAGAGAGTGCGGATGTCGATATCATGCGTGACTATGCGAGCCTCGTGGTGGATAGAACACTCCGAAAAGAGTTCATGGAGATCATCCTCGAGGAGCACAAGCGGACCCATCACTGGCTCCAGGCACTTCTCAAGTCACCGATCACAGAACGAAGACCCCGTTTTCACCGCACGCTCCATGCCCGAGACACCGGACTTCGAATGCTCCACCGTCATCAAATCAAACTCCTGAGACAATGGCGCAAGACACACTCCGAAAGATCCCTTAATGAGCTATTGGTCGTTGTCAATGCCATTGCCAGCGGGCAACGTACCACAGGATAATTTTACGGCCGAGGGATTCGTCTCGACGAGCGGATCCCTCGCCAATCGCAATCCTGTAATAGGAACGCAATCAGGGAAGCCAACGAAGCAGCACCTCACAGAAAAATTTTATAACCAAACCGCCTCGACCATTCCAAAACGATGACGGCAGCGACGCAGAAAAAAATTCCGCCACATGTTCGATTATTCTCTCTGCTAAAACCAGAGGGCAAGGACATTACGATCATCGTTTCATTCTCAGTAATCACCGGTCTCCTTTATCTGGCGACGCCCTTGGCGGTCGATGCCGTTGTTCAAAACATCGCCTTTGGCGGTCAACAACAAGTGTATTTACAGACACTGTTGATTTTCAGTTTTGCCCTCTTGACCTTCCTAATTCTGCTGTCCCTGATCAGTGCCACCCAACACTATGTAGCAGAACTGATTCAGCAGAGGATTTTCGTCCGCTTGGCCGCGGACCTCTCATTCCGCTTGCCGCGGCTTCGATTTAGCTCTTGGGAACAATCTCGAACGCAGGAATTGATCAACCGATTCCTCGATGTGACAACGCTCCAGAAGAGCAGTGCAATCATTCTTCTCGATGGTGTCAACGTTGTCTTGAGTTCCGGCATCGGCATGCTCGTGCTCGCCTTCTATCACCCCTTCCTCCTTGCATTCGATATCGTCTTGATCGGAGGACTGCTAATCATCCTCTTTCCACTCGGGCGACACGGGGTTGAAACGAGTATTCGCGAATCCTACGCCAAACATGCTGTCGCAGGGTGGCTCGAACAAATGGTCCTTTTCCCGATGCTTTTCAAAACACCGGGAGGAAAGCAGCTTTCGCTAAATCGATCCCGGACCTATGTGGATGACTATCTCAACAAGCGAAAAGCCCACTATCGCGTCCTTCTCCGGCAGATTCTTGGACTTCTCAGCATGCAAGCTGTGGCTAGCGCTGGACTCCTTGCGGTCGGGGGCACCCTAGTTCTCAGCGGGGAACTAACGCTGGGCCAGCTAGTGGCAAGTGAATTGATTGTAAGTGCGATCGTTTCCGCACTCGTTAGCCTCGGTAAGCACATAGAAATCTGGTATGATGCCCTCGCGGCAACAGACAAGCTAGGTAGCCTGGTCGATCTCCCTATCGAGCGCGAAAATGGAGAGGCCGTCGATCTCACCCCCGGCCCCCTCGCCTTTAACTTTCAGGACATTGCAATTGGATCTCGCTCCCCTGAATTGGCTAACTTCAATCTAAGCGTTGCGCCGGGCGAATCACTCGGCATCACCGGATCCCTTGGTTCAGGCTGCGGACGCCTCCTCGATCTCGCCTATGGTCTGAGGCAACCCGAGAAAGGAACCGTCTTGGTCGACCAACGAGATCTGCGGCTATGGCACCTGGACACGATCCGCTCGGCGATCGCGATCATGCGTCAGACCGAAATCTTCGAAGGCACGATCGCTGAAAACGTCCGTCTCGGAGATCTTTCCATTCCTCTGGATGCCGTTAGGCAACATCTTGCAGAAGTTGGACTCTTGGAACGAATCAGACAACTGCCCGATGGCCTAGACACGATGCTCCAGACCGGCGGACGTCCCTTGTCGCGTGGTGAGAACCGCCTCTTGTGCCTGGCTCGAGTCCTCGCCGGACGTCCTCGAGCGATCCTTCTCGACAAGGTCCTTGACGGCATCGGACAAGAGCAATTTGAAACCGCACTCAAGACCCTTTTTGATCCCAAGGCACCCTGGACGCTGATCGTCGCTAGTCGAGACGAACACATCCTTCGAAGATGCGACCGAACGATCAATCTCGAAGCCCTAACCTCAACGAACCTTGAGAACAGCTCTAACCAATGACGAGACAAACCAAGAGAGAAGGAGCCTCCTCGAAACCGACGTTGAATCCATCGGTTGAAAAGGTCGAACCAAAGGGTTTTTCAGAGGCGATGCCTCTCTTTGACCACTGCATCGATCTTCAATGTGTGGAGCAGACTCGTCTACCCGTTTCGTTTCGGCTCCTCAACCGCTTTCTTGTCTGCGCCTTCGTCATCCTCCTCCTCGCCTTATTGTTCCTTCCGTGGCAACAGTTCGTCCGCGGCCAAGGCAAAGTGACCGCCTTCAACCCCATGGAACGTAGTGTTCTCGTTGAATCCCCGCTTCCTGGGCGAGTAGAGAAAGTGAGCGTTGCTGAAGGGCAACGAATCAAGAAGGGGGATCTCCTAGTCCAACTTGTCGACAACGACCCAAATCTGCTGGCCAATCTCAGGCTGCAACAGAGCGACTTAAAAACGCAACGTGCAGCCGCCCAAGCCAAACACGATCGACTCATGTCACGCATTGACCAATTGGAAGCCTCCCTACCAGAGGCTCTTCGAGTGGCGAAGCAACAAATAGAAGCCGCTCGGTTCGCCGAGGAAGCGGCCAACTTGCAATTCGACCGAATCAAATCACTCTTCGAAGACCCGCGAGGACTCGCATCAGAACGGGATTGGGAACTCGCTCGACTCCAGCGCAACAGCAAGCGAGCTGAAACCCTTCAAAAAGAAGCAAGCATGGTCAAGACACGCCTCGATCTAGAAGCCTCACTGGAAAGTGCCCGTGCCTCTGCCGAAACAGCGAGGAGCGACCTCGCAAAGGTGGACAAGGAATTAAGAGCAACGGAAATTAAGATCAATCAGACAGGACGACTGTCCGTCCCTGCACCCCGCGATGGGATCGTCTACCGACTTCAAGCAACCGAAGGCACATTCCTCAAAGCTGGCTCGCCCCTCTGCAGTATCGTGCCGGAAGTGGATCAATATGTCGCCGAACTCTGGATCGATGGCAACGATATGCCCCTCCTGCTCGAGCGCCAAGTGGATCCCGACGGAACAGTCACTCGCAAAGGCAGTCCCGTGCGACTCCAATTTGAAGGGTGGCCAGCCATTCAATTCGTCGGCTGGCCCAGCGTCGCCGTAGGCACCTTCGGCGGCGAGGTCATTTTCGTAGATGCGATCGATAATGGCCGAGGACAATTCCGCGTCCTGATCGCGCCCGATCCTGATCAGATTTCACGATCCAATGGCGACGACCGAGTCATCCCTTGGCCTGCTAGCCCCATCATGCGTCAAGGGATTCAGGCCCAAGGTTGGATCCTCCTTGAACGCGTCCCACTGTGGTTCGAAGTTTGGAGACAACTGAACGGATTCCCGCCGACCCTAAACCGCGAAAATCAGATCGGCAAACAGAGCTCAACAGAAGGATCAAAACCATGAGCAATCGCTCTGATCAATCTGTTACTGAGATTCGAGCCCGACAATCCCCCTGGCACAGGGTCTGGATCTCCGGTGTTCTTACCATCTTCCTTCTCTATGCTCCCAAAGGTGAGGCAGCGTCCCCTGAGGAACCGCTCTCACTTGCTGAGGTCCTTGGATCCGTCACCGCTCAATACCCGCCATATCTTGCGGCACTCATAGAGAGAGAGATCGCAACAGGACGTCACCGGAGCGCGCTGGGAGCCATGGACCTTCAAACCTATTTCCGCCTTTTCAACAATCCCACTGGCTTCTATGAAAGCACGACAGCGGAAGCAGGTTTTGAACAGTTCACCAATTTGCGAGGGGCAACATTCTTTGGAGGTTACAAATACACGGAGGGGTTTCTTCCTGACTACTATCGTAGCCGACGGACGGACGGTGGCGGCACTCCAAAGCTAGGCGTTCGGCTCCCGCTTTTGCGGGATGGCTCCATCGATTCTCGGCGCGCGCAGATTTTCAAAGCAGATCTTGATCGAAAGCTCGCTGACCCCTTCATTCGCCGCCAACACCTCGACGTTGTCCTTGCTACGATGAAGACCTACAATCATTGGTTGGCAAGCGGAAGAAAACTAGCCATCACGGAATCTCTCTTGACGATCGCAAAAAACCGAGAAGACGCGATTCAAACACAGATTGACAAAGGCTTAGTCGCTCCGATTGCGGCCCTCGAAAACCAACAACTGGTCGTTAGCCGAAAACTGGCCGTGGCCAAAGCCAACCGAAACCTCGAAGCAGCCACTGTCGCCTTGTCGCTCTTCCATCGAAACGCCAGTGATGAACCGATATTGGTCCAACGAAAACGAGTCCCCCAAGAATTCCCCTCACCCCAAGCCTTACCTTCGCAAGCGCTTAGTCATGCATTGAAACACGCCTCGACGAGCCGCCCAGAGGTCCAACTCTATGAACTTGAGCTCGAAAAACTCAATATCGACACCAAGCTCCTCCGCAATCAGAGACAGCCAAAACTCGACGCCTACATCACCGGAAGCAAGAGCATCGGAGACAGACAGTACAAAGACACAGGCGAATTTGAATTGGAACTCGGCGTCGAGTTTCGAATGCCGCTTCAACAAAACAAGGTCAAAGGCAAACAGCAAGTCAACGCCGCAAAGATTGAACAACTGGAACTGAAGACCCAATTCGCTGTGGATCGGATCGCAGCCGAAGTATGGGATGCCCATTCTGCTGTCACCGCTGCGTGGGAACAGCATCAACAGGCGGAGCAAAATGTTCTCTTAGCAAACCAACTCCAGGCGGTCGAACAAGATCGCTTTGCCATCGGAGCAATCGATTTTCTACCACTTCAGATCCGCGAACAATCTGCTTTCAAGGCTCAGATCACCCTCATCGACACTCTTAAGCAGTATTACGATGCTCTCGCCACACTTATCGTTGCCACTGGCCTTGATTACCGAAGCAACCCCGTATCAGCAGACACTCATCTCATTCGCCTCATTCAAAACCTGCCCCCGGAAACAGAGATCAATTTAGCTCCCGACGACGCTAATTAATCCCTCGCTAGAATACTCAGCGATGCTCAGTCAAAAACTCAGACTCAGGCATTTCATTGCTTGAGTTTCTCTCTCAGTCCGCCATAAGAAGAGCCACGGGAACGAAATCCACTGAACCGACTACCTGTACTCCAATATTGCTAACCAGCGAACACTCTCGAATGAAGACCGTGAAGATCAACCTTTCACCCAAAAGGACCTGGCCCCTCCTGATACAGTTCCTTATCACGATCGTCACCATAGGAATCAATGCGGCAGACTGGAGAATCCCAGTGGTTGGCAACGTGTTTATGAGTGCCCCAGTCCCAGGAAATCAAGGAATCTCGCGGCGCGGAACACTTTCCTGGAGCAACCCAGAAAATGTTTACTCCCTCTATTTCCATATCGATCGCCCAGCCCAGCTCAAGCTGGATCTTTTAGCACAGAACTCTGAAGGCAGCGCGAATATCGAAATACGAATAGCAAAGGAAGCAATCCCCATTGAACTGGCAGAGTCAAGCAAGAGCCCCCTACCCATCGGGCTCATTCAGACCGAACAGGCGGGCTATGTTCGAGTCGATATCCAAGGAAAACATCGAACTGGCACAAACTACGGAAAACTCGATCAGCTCACTGTCTCCTCGGACACTCCTGAGCTTCAACTCGACTTCGTCAGGAACAACAAGGGAAACATGTTCTATTGGGGACGACGCGGCCCCTCGGTACACCTTCGCTATAGCGTCCCCGAGGACCGACCAATTCGCTACGCCTACACGGAGGTAACCGTACCTCATGGAGCTGATCCAATCGGCTCATTCTACATGGCAAACGGTTTCGGCGAAGGATACTTTGGATTCCAAGTGAATGCCTCCGATGAACGCCGCGTGCTCTTCTCCGTTTGGAGTCCGTTCAAGACAGACAATCCCGAGGACATCCCCGAGGATCAACGAATCACGCCATTGGCGAAAGGTAGTGGCGTACGGATCGGCAAGTTTGGCAATGAAGGATCCGGAGGACAGAGTTATCTGATCTATCCATGGGAGGCTGGATTGACCTATCGCTTTCTCACCCGCGTCGAGCCCGATGGAAAGGGCCGAACCGTCTACACCTCATGGTTTGGAGAGAAGGCAAGCGACACATGGCGTCTCATTGCAAGTTTTAGCCGTCCTAAGACTGACACAGACCTCAATGGATTCCATTCCTTTCTCGAGAGCTTTTCCCCCAGCTACGGGCACATTGGACGGCGCGCGCACTACGGCAATGTCTGGGTTCGCGATACGAGGGAAGAATGGCATGAATGCACTCAAGCCCGCTTTTCTGTCGACGCCACAGGTCGAGGCAGACATCGACTTGATTATAAGGGAGGCATTGAAGATAGCGGCTTTTATTTGCAAAACTGTGGTTTCTTCTCCGATACAGCGAAACCCGGCACCGTCTTCGAGCGCAGTCCAACAGACAACGGGCCGCCAGCGATCGATTTCAAGACACTGCCTCAAGGAGAATCCCCACAACCTCAAACTAAAGAAACCGGGACGAGGAGGCTCTAGAGCATTCGCTAGAGCCCCCAAAGAAGAGGGTTCCAAACTATTCGTGATGATGCCCCGATTCAACCAACGGAGCGAGGCGATAGAACCTCATCGCTTCGCTTGGATCAACAAGGTGGTGGTGGCTGGCGCCTTCCATCACGGAATAGTGTCCCTTGACTGCCACCGACGACTCGAGGTTTCGGGATGTGTCCCAAGTCAGGTGAAGACCTCCATCGATCATCACATAGTGAAGTTCATCCGATGGTTGAACACGAAAAGACAGATCGAAGGTCTCGTTTAGTTCTCCCCCGCCATCTGCCAAACCGGTGTTCAGCGAAAGCGACACCTGGTAGTCACCTGGTTGAAAAAAGAGCCATGAAAGCGGCAAGAGCTCGCCACCTCCAAGAGGAAAGATGTCATTCTGATTAAGTCCATCCCGCGAATCAGCCACGACCTTCCCCCGTCCCTCTCCATCGTGGCCGTCACCCTGCAACAAGCCGCCTGATTTGATCACAAGCGAGCCTGGCCCCTCAACGCGAAGCAACGACACATTGACGTGCCCGTCGCTCAACATTTCGCTGTGGATATCTTGAGCGGAAAGCGAGACTGATAGAGGAGCGAGAGGCTTAGGGTCATCGACGACCGCGCCATTCTGGACCACCGTTGAGATCTCCAAAAACGCCCCATCCACTGAATACTCGAGATGGTCATTGGAACTGAGACGCACCGCCACTTCAACCTGACCGGGAGGCAGTGAGGCAAGATGATGTGCCCGACCATAAAGGCGAGTTTGCTTCTCGCCGTTGATGTAGATGTGAGTGTGGCCTTCTCCAACGACATGGTGTTGACTCGCGTTTCGAGGATTCAACTGAAAGTGGGAATAGTCAAAGAGTAGATTCCAGCCCGCCGCCGGATCAGGCTGTACGTCGAGTGATAGGCGTGGCATGTCCTCACCATCCCATTCCCGTGTCTCTGCCCCGTGCTGGTGGCCGTGACCAGTAGAATCATTCCCTTTCTCGGAGGCGACAACATCAACGCTGGCCTCCAAGAGCTTTTCTTCAACGGTATAGTCTTGATGGCTATTCGCGTTCAAGGTTACCTGAATGGTATGAGTCCCCGCACTCAATCCACTTAGAAAATAGCTTTCCGTATAGATCCGCCCGAGTTTCGTTCCGTCCAAGTAAATGTGCGCATGCCCCTCACCGGGAACATGGTGCCGACTCGCGTTCTCGGGAGAAAATACAAACCCAGAGAGACTCAAATAAACATTGAAGGACCCAGCGGTATCCTCGATGGCTTCCACACTCAACGAAGGTGTTTCGGGGCCATCCCATTCGATGGTCGACGCATGATCATGCGAATGCTCACCGCCCCCCTCGTCAGCATGGGCGGCCTCATTACCATCATGCGCGCCCTGACCATGGGAGGAATTTTCATTCTCCAAGGAGTCGTGCTGGTTCATCGATTCATGAAAGGGCTCTCCTTCTGGAAGCGGATCCGCATGAAAGGATCTTGCCGGTAGATGCCAGGCAACATTGCCCGGACTGCCGATCTCCGGCTGACCGAGTCTGGCATGAAGTCGATACTCAGAATCCACCTCGAAGATCGTCTTCGCAAGGTTCAAAGGATCATGAAGATGATCCGCGTGCCCATCATCTTCCCTGGCGACAGCGTGAACAGCTCCATCATGAACTTCAAGTCCAAGCACAAAGTCCCCTTCATTCCTCACCGTCACTGGAATCCCATCTCCAGCAATAAAGCGAATATCAATCGTTTCTGACGATTCGTGAATCGACCCTCCATCAGCACCATTGGATGATTCATCATGCAGACGAAAGGTGACTGTATAGATACCAGAACTGGAAGCCGTAAACCGTCGACTGTGAATGTGCCCATAAGGGTCTGTCCCTTCTAAACCTTCATTTTCACTTAAGAGCCAACGATGCTCGCTTGAATGACCTGAGGGAACAGAAAACGACGGCGCTGGCGCTCCTGACTCCCAGAATGAAAATACGCCGTCTGGGGGGCCCTCCACAGAGAGAAGTTCGATACTAAGTTCCGCACCCAGTGCAGGATGATTTGGCTCTGGGCCACCTCGTTGAGCCGTCGCGGCCCGAACCGTCATCGTGATGTTTCCATGAAAATAACCCGCATAAGGTCCGTCAGCGGTCCATACTAAAGGCTGGATAAAACCGCTCTCAGGAGCAAAATGGTTGCCATTAGCAAAGACCAGTTCACTTCCCTCGGAGGGGGAAGCCGCACCAGCTTCCAGATGCCCGTGCTGTGCCAGCATCGAACAAGATAACATCGAGATACAAATACATACAAAGAGTGATTGAATAGACTTCATTGAGTAAACAAGAGTGAGACCGAATCGGTCAGAAAATTATTTATTAGAGTGCCCTGCAGGATTCACAAATGTGGCACCTGCATTCGTTAGTTGTGTTTGAGCTTGCGCCCAAGAAACTCGTTGGACGTGAGCGTCGAGAAAGAGGAAATTCGCCCCCCCTTGATGCCGCCGTACGGCAACTTGATTTTCAAATTTGGCAGGTTCGTATCCTCCATCAAAAGGATCTGCAAAATGAAAGTGATCGCCCCCCGAATAGAATCCGGCTTTTTCAGCCAACATTTGGGTATCCGAAAGCGAAGAAATGCTCGCGAGCCGAGAATAGTCACTCCCTCCATTTAAGCTTGGAAGAAGGAAATCATTCAAAGCAATGCTATAGGATCGAAGCCGATTCGTGTCCGCAGGGCAGCGGTAGAGATTCGTCGCACTGTAGGGCTCTAGCCCTGCAATCCAAGAATAACCGTTGTGGGCAGAGCCCGGCAATCGTCCGTCAAAATCGTCCACATACATCGTGGTTGCGATGCCAAGTTGACGAAGATGATTGAGGCAGACAGTCGCTCTCGCCTTCGACTTAGCCTTCGCTAAGGCTGGCAAAAGCAGTGAAGCCAGAATGCCAATGATGGCAATCACGACTAAGAGTTCGATCAAGGTAAATGCTCTAGAATTTCGATCCACGATTTCGTTTGAAACGGATTCCCAAATGTGAATTCCCAAGAGTCTATCAGCCCCATTGTGGGGCGATTCTCTACTCAGGGAGGATAAGGATAGGAACGCTTAAACGAATCGAGGTGGAGGCAAAGGCGGAGAACTCGCAATGAGCTCTCTCACAGGCCGTAAGCAAGGTGAGCTAGCACAAACGGACGGGGGGAAAACGGTAAGCGCTGAATGGCGCCACTCAAAATCCAGTTTCAATTTCTGTTTAAGGATTGGGAGATCCTGCTCAGCTTTCTTACCAAGCGCCACAGCTTGACACAGACGACAGGGATTTTCTCCACGTAACACCTGATCGATCGCCTCAGTGACCGTCTGGTCCGTCGACAAATCCCAGGTCATCTTCACCCATGCAACACTTTGGAGAATCCCCCAATGGCCGCCGACCATTACGGTCAGACATACCACCAGAATTGATTTACCCACAAAGCACCTCACGCTCCCAATGAGCCAAGCATCGTTGTCCCTGTCAACGATATTCCCAATCCATTATCAGACAATGCGGCACGCAAATGCACCGACCGCGCAAACAGCATAGGAATTCCAATCGCTAAAATATACCGAAGCCGTTTGCCCCAAGAGAATTCTTTACTCACTGCCCATTTATGTCACATTTCTCCTTGCCTATGCTCTAACGAGCCCCAGTAGCACGATCACAGCAGACTCCCAATTGTTTCAATTGCGAACCGACAGGTTCGGGATCGTGGATTGTGTTACTCACTACCAGTTTCTACTCGTCATCCCACAATCACTCACTCGCGGCTTCGGAGTCGTGACACTGCTCGTTACTTCGATTGTGGCAAGGCAACGCAATGAAAAGACAATCAATTTACAAAAACGATACAAATGGAAAAATCAGAGCTCGGCTGGAAGGCCGATCGCGAATCTCAATGGCAAAGCCATAAGCTCCATTCCAGTGGAGTGATCGGACGAATCATCGGATGCAATCGAAACGTCGCTCAAGTCAGGTCGGAGGCTGGATGCTTCCAGGCTCATATCCCTTCACTAGGGTCTCAATTGAACGCCTACCCTGTTGTCGGCGATTGGTGTGTCACATCGAAACCTGAGGACGAGAATAGCTACCTCAGGATTATTGAAGTACTAAATCGATCTAGCCAAATCCGGCGAAAAAAAGCGGGACGAGCGACAGAAGTACAAGTGATCGCGAGCAATGTCGATTTCGGGGTCGTTCTGACCACGCGAACGGAGGAGTTCAACTGGAACCGTCTCGACCGCTATCTTACCATGATTCTATGCGAGAACATTCGCCCCATCATCTGTCTCACCAAAGCCGATCTTGATCCCGATAACTCGGCCACCAGAGAAATGGTTCAATCGAGATTCCCAACGATTCCAGTCCATTCTGTTAGCACGGCAACTGGTCAGGGAATCGAAAGCCTCGGCGCACTTCTAACAGCAACCGAAACGAGCGTATTCCTCGGCTCCAGCGGCGTCGGAAAGTCGACGCTAACGAACACGCTTTTGGGAACAGAGTCTCAGTCGACACAGTCCGTTCGAAGCATTGATGGTAAAGGCCGTCATACCACATCCTCAAGTCAGATGTTTCATAGTCCAACCTTTGGTTGGATTATTGACGTTCCCGGGCTCCGAGAAATCGAGCCGTGGAATGCCCACCAAGGAATTGACGAAACCTTCTTGGATATTCTCATCCTTGCCCAGCAATGCCCTTTTCGCAACTGTCAACATGAGGATGAATCCGGATGTGCGGTCCAGCATGCCATCAAGCTAGGCCAGCTACCGGCTCGAATGCTGAAGAACTATCGTCGCCTCATTCGCGAACAGCGCGAGCAGGACGAGAGAGAAAGCCAGCAGACGCCCTATTCGAAGAAGAAACGAGACAAAGCAGCCAGCAAATCGCAGCGACAGATAATCAAATCAAAGTATCGATACTAAGCAAAACGGAAAACGACCCGCAGACAATACAGTTCCCAAGGTTATCGAACAGAGGCAGGCACAGCCCGGTTAGCCCCGGACTGTGTCTCCGAGATTCAACCTACCCTCTAAGAAGCCTCTTCCCACGAGCGACATCGCTCAAGCGCTCGATTCCAACCAGCATAGAGTCGTTGACGCTGCTTCGGTTTCATGGCCGGCTTGAATCGGGCATCGACCGCCCATTGCTTGGATATTTCGGCCTGGCTCTTCCAGAATCCAACCGCAAGCCCAGCCAAGTATGCGGCACCGAGAGCCGTCGTTTCAGCAACCTTGGGTCGAACAACCGGAACTCCGAGGATGTCCGATTGGAATTGCATCAACAAATTATTCAGGCTTGCACCACCATCGACTCGCAACTCTTTGAGCCGAATCCCGGTATCCGCTTCCATTGCTTGCAGGACATCTTTCGATTGATAAGCAATCGATTCCAAAGCAGCCCTTGCAATATGCCCCTTATTGGAACCACGGGTTAAACCGAGGATCGTTCCCCGTGCGTAAGCGTCCCAGTGAGGCGCCCCTAAACCAGCGAAGGCCGGCACTACATACACGCCTCCATTATCCTCAACGGTATTCGCTAATGCTTCAACGTCCGGTGCCCGCTTGATCAGACCAAGACCATCTCGAAGCCATTGAACGACCGCTCCTGCTATGAAGACACTTCCCTCCAATGCGTACTCAGTCTTCCCATCAACCTTCCAAGCGACTGTCGTCAGCAACTTATTCTTCGAGACAATCGGTTTAGTCCCGGTATTCATCAGCATGAAACACCCAGTTCCATAGGTATTTTTAGCAATTCCAGGTTGGTTGCAGACCTGCCCGAAAAGAGCTGCCTGCTGATCCCCTGCGATTCCGGCGATCGGTATCGCTGGTTTAAAGACACTTGCATCGCCGTAGACTTCACTCGATTGCCTCACTTCGGGTAACATTGACTTCGGTATGCCAAACATCTTTAGCAAGTCTTTGTCCCAGTCGCCTTTCTTCAAGTGATACAACATCGTTCGTGACGCATTGGAGACATCGGTAATATGAACTCGTCCCTCCGTGAGGTTCCAAACCAGCCAAGAATCAATTGTTCCAAAAGCCAATTTCCCGGCCTTAGCGGCCTTTCGGGCTCCGGGAACATTCTTTAGAATCCAGGCCACTTTAGTACCTGAGAAATAGGCATCGATGACTAGTCCCGTCTTCTTCCGAATCGTGCCTGTCATCCCGTCGGCCCTAAGCTCGTCACAATGACCGGCCGTACGGCGATCTTGCCAGACAATCGCCGGGCAAATCGGTTTCCCTGTTTCTCGATCCCAAACAACCACCGTTTCGCGTTGATTGGTGATTCCGATCCCAGCAATATCCTTTCCCGTTGCGCCGGCTTTCTTCAACGCCTGTTTCGCCACTGCGAGCTGAGACTTCCAAATCTCTTCAGCATCGTGCTCCACCCAACCTGGCTTGGGAAAAAATTGTTGGAACTCTTTTTGAGCCACAGCGACGATCTGCCCCTTATGGTTAAAGACAATCGCTCGGGAACTCGTTGTCCCCTGATCCAGTGCGAGAATAAATTTCATAACAAACCGTTCAACCTCGGGCGGTTTCTCAATATCTTAGAATAAGACTTCAAACACAATCCCACCAATGACACCTCCGACAATCGGCCCAACAATCGGCACCCAGGCATAACCCCAATCAGATGAACCCTTTCTCGATATGGGAAGGATTTGGTGCGCGATGCGCGGTCCTAAATCGCGAGCTGGATTGATCGCGTAACCGGTCGGACCACCTAAAGATAGGCCGATAGCAAAAACCACTAATCCGATCAGAAACGGTGCTAAACCAGCATCAAATCCGGATCCCTCGATCAGATTGTCTGGGTTCAACACCCCTCGAACACAAAAAACGAAGACAGCGGTACCGATCACCTCACAGATAAAATTGTCAGGCAGCGATCGAATCGCTGGAACCGTGGCAAAGACGCCCAATTTGCTAGTTTCGTCCTCAGTTGCTTCGAAATGGGGCCGATAACAAAGCCATACGAGCACTCCGCCTAAAGTCGCTCCCGCAATCTGTGCCACGATATAGCCCGGCACCATACTCCAGGCGAAGCCACCGGTGGCGGCTAGTCCGATCGTGACCGCCGGATTGAGATGCGCCCCGCTGACACTAAAGACGGCATAAACGGCGACCGTGACAGCCAGCCCCCACCCCGCAGTAATCACAATCCAACCAGAGTTATTCCCCTTCGTTTGATTCAATACAACGTTCGCTACCACACCATCACCAAAGATGATCAGAATCATGGTGCCCACTAGTTCAGCCAAATAGGGAGACATAGATAAATAAATCGCAAAAGGGTTCCATCGGAGAAGAACACTCTTTCGTCATTTGATCAACAGCAAAGACCACCCCTCCTTCTCGCTCGGAGAAGAACAACATTGTTGTGTCCCTTGATTGATGCAGGGCGAGGCCTCAATAAGAGAGAAAGACTCAAGCGACTAAGGAAAAGGCCAACGCGATTTCATCAAAGTACAGCGCGCATCATCGTTCCAAATTTCCAACTAAGAAATCGCTTTTTCGATCGTTCTCCCCAGGAAGAAAAACTCAATGTGAAGTCGCCCCGTTTGACCTCTGTCTCCATCGTCGCCTTAAGACAGTCACCGATTGCGGGACTCGCAAATGCACTTCCGATCGTAGGTGTGCCCCCCCATCGCCAATGGCATCAAGCAACCGACCGAAGGCATCGTATTGAATTGGAATGGTGACAGCATCCTCGAAACAGAAACCCAAAACCAAGGCCCCTGGACCGATTCCCCCAATCGGGATCAATCACATCGGATCCCAACCCTTCAATTCCACCCGTTCTTTCGAATCCCACGCTCGTCTTAGGAAGTGCCCCCAAGTGCGGGGATCTAAAGGCTCGCTCAAGAGCTCCATTCAAGGCGTTACAACCCAGCGGCACCGAACGAACGGGCCACATGAACCCTCCATCGGGCCCACAGTAGCCCCACTAAGGATTCTTTTCCTCCTTTGAACTGGAACCTCGCTGGAGCTTTAGATTGAATAGCGCCATGGTCAAAACCGAGATCTGTATCAATTCTCCAGAAAGCGCAGCGGCTGCCCAAAAAGGTGGCGCAGATCGCGTTGAGCTTTGCGCTAACCTGCTGGAAGGCGGCACAACACCTAGCATTGGAGCTGTCCAAACGGCTCGCGATGCCATCGACATCGGGCTACACGTCATCATCCGCCCTCGAGGAGGTGACTTTCTGTTCAATGACTTCGAGGTAGACACGATGAAACGGGATATCGAAGCGATGAAAAAGATTGGTATCGACGGGATTGTCATCGGGTCACTGACGGAGAATGCCGAGATCGATGTCGCTCAAACGAAGGCACTAATGGAAATCGCTCGCCCGCTTAGTGTGACCTTCCATCGAGCCTTCGACATGTGCCGAGACCCTTTCGGGTCGCTAGAAACGTTGATCGAGCTTGGTGTCGATCGCTTGCTCACTTCTGGCCAGGAAGAATCGGTGATTGAAGGAATGGACTTGATTAAGGAGTTGAACGACAAAGCCGGCAATCGCCTCATCATTATGCCCGGTGGAGGGATCACACCACGCAACCTAAACAAGCTGGTGGACTTCACTGGCGTGAAGGAGGTCCACTTCGCTGCGATGAAAACGGTCGCGAGCGGGATGGCCTTTCGAAATGAGCGAGTCTACATGGGAGGAACGCTTCGACCACCCGAGTACGAATCTCAAGTTGCCGACGACCAAATCATCGCCTCGATGCGATCCAAGCTCCCAAACTAAAGAATGCTGACAAGATCTCGGAAGCGCACGCTTCCGAGATTGATGGATGGTCGCGGACTTAGCACGGCGCCATAAGCCAACTAAGGCTGCCGGTAAATTCTATTCTCCTATCCCCGCCCCAAGAATGGCATACTGACCGGCAAGACAGTACCTTCGAGAAAATTGATATCAGCCGGCAATCCCGCCATCGCCACAATGATACGCGCTACTTCGTCTGGGCACATCAGGCCTTCTTCCTCCCCAACATCTCGTCGAGGATCCCAGATTGGGGTATCCGTGTTTCCTGGATGAAGGATGCTCACTGAAACACCATAGGCCCGGGCATCAAGAGCCATCGCTCGAGTCATTCCTTCGAGAGCAAATTTCGAAGCGGTGTAAGGCGCTGCGTTGACCCGAGGAACTTTGGCAGAGACGCTACCAATATTGATGATGCGGCCACTCTGACAAGGCTTCATCATCGCCAAAGCTTCGCGAGAACAGAGAAACGCACCATCGACGTTCACCCCCATCACACTCCGCCATACCTCAAAAGACACCGCATCCGAAGGACCACCCAGCGCGAGACCCGCATTGTTTACCAGTAAGTCGAGCGCTTTGAATCGATCTCGAACCGCCCCGAACAAGTTTGTCACATCCTCTTCCTTCGTCACATCACTTGGCACGGCAAGGCATGAGACTCCTTCTGCCTCAATTTCCCTGCGAACACCCTCCAGTTTATCGACACTGCGAGCGGCGATTGCAATATTCGATCCGCTCTTAGCCAAGGCCAGAGCAATACATCGCCCCAATCCACCGCTGGCTCCCGTCACCAGACTTGTCTTTCCATCAAGCTGTCCCATAAGCCTTCGCAGGATAATGAGATCATCGACAAAATGACAGCTAAGATCACGGATCGAGAGAATCCCATCGTAAATTAGCTTGGAGCGAGGAGGCTATTAGGAAGAGACTGCCCGCCGTGATCGACTCGCTCAATCTCACACTCGCTATCTACGGTCCCGCCCTTTTTGGGGCCTTCTGCCTCGGCTTCTCCAAAGCCGGCTTCCCGGGCCTGGCGCTGGTCAATGTCATTGTGATGGCAGAGCTGTTTGGAGCCAAGGCGTCCGTGGGGATTATCCTCCCGCTGCTCATCCTTTGCGATCTCGGAGTGTATCCGCTTTTTGCCCGGTTCGCTACCTGGAAACAGACGTGGCCGCTTCTCTCGATTGCCACGCTCGGAGTCTTCGCGGGTTACGTGTTTCTGGGCCACATGAACAATGAGCTCACTCGAACGGCCATCGGAACGATCGTCCTCACCATGCTGGCCCTCCAGCTGATACGGCAATTCTATCCAAGAATTCTCGGCAATGTTGAGGGCGCACGGTGGTTTCGCTGGTGGTCTGGCCTCCTCATGGGTGTGTCAACGATGATCGCAAATGCGGCGGCCCCAGCCTATTCCATCTACACCCTCGTCAATCGATTCAGCAAGGAACAGTTCCTCGGGATCGGCGCCCGTTGTTTCTTGCTGATCAATCTAATCAAAGCCCCTCTGATGATTGACCTGGCAATCATCAACAAGAACTCCCTGCTGATCGATCTCAGCCTTATTCCTGGCCTCGTCGCCGGCGTCTTGATCGGACGAAAAGTCATTCATCGAATTCCTCAAGAGACCTTCGAAATGCTCCTCTATGTTTTTTCGGCCGCTGCCGGAATACGTCTGCTATTCTTTTAGATCCGGGCATCTCAGTCCCCCTCCAGCCCGCAATCTGAAAGCAAGAGCACTGTCATCTAGCTTTTGACAATTTCTTAGGCCCTACAAAGCCTGTAAATCGCCAGAATCCGACTTGACAATTCCCTCAATCATCGGCTCTATACTACCCAATCTCCGAAACGATTCGCTATTACTGAATGGCGCGCTGTCTTTCACAACAGTAAAGCTGTGTACTTGGTTTGGGTCGTAGAAGGTGATTCCAAAACAACAAAATCAAACAACTATGCGATTACCAGCACCACCTCTAAAGCGACGTTTTAAGACGTTCATGGGGGGATTAGCTATAATAGCTTGCATTGCAGCAAGTTATAGCGCATCCGCCCAGTCTAGTGTCGTCTTTTCCGATGATTTCTCATCGAATGAGATCGACGCCACAAAATATGAAGCAGCCACCCCATTCTTTGAGGGCGGCGAAGGCGACATTCACGCTGAAGCAGGCGATGGCGTCATGCGTTTTGTCGGCTCCACCACCCAGCAATGGTGGTCAGGTGGCACACTCCGACTCAAAGAGACCTTCAATGCGACACCGGATACACCAGTAACGGTCTCAATCGACCGCGTTCTAGAGGCTGGACAAGGCTCCGCCTCTCGCAGTGCGCTATGGATTTTCGATGAAACGGAAACCAACTACATTCTCTTCGCTGACGTTCGCGGCGAAGGCGGCTGGCGTTGGAACCGAAAAATCGGTCAGGACGGAGACGTCCCAACGGGCGGAGGCAATCAAATTCCCGCTTTTGACGGTGCAGACTTCGATGACGGCGGCTTGCACAACATGAGCCTCGTCGCCGACGGCCAAACAGTTAAGATTCTACTCGACGGTGTCGAGGGAGCGTCAACCGCATTTCCTTTTAACAACGTCGTTTTTCACTTCGGAGCGTTCGCCCGCGCTGACAATGACACGGCCGATACCACTTGGGACAATTTGAAGGTTGAGACTGTCCTCGGTACGTCGGTTATCTTCTCCGACGACTTCTCTTCCAATGAGATCGATGCCGCAAAGTATGAAGCCGCTGAACCCTTCTTCGAAGGTGGCGAAGGCGACATTCATGCTGAAGCAGGCGATGGCGTCATGCGGTTCGTCGGCTCCACCACTCAACAATGGTGGTCCGGGGGCACCCTTCGAATCAAAGAATCCTTTGCAGCAGCGCCTGATTCTCCTGTGACGGTTTCGATCGATCGTGTCGCTGAAGCCGGCCAAGGCTCTGCATCACGAAGCGCCTTGTGGATCTTTGATGAGACAGAATCAAACTACGTTCTCTTTGCTGATGTGCGCGGTGAAGGCGGATGGCGTTGGAATCGAAAAATTGGACAGGACGGAGACGTCCCCACCGGTGGCGGCAATCAGATCCCTGCCTTTGACGGTGCGGACTTCGACGACGGCGGTCTCCACCGCATGAGCATCGTCGCTGATGGCCAAACGGTGAGACTCTTACTTGATGGAGTCGAAGGGGCTTCAACAGCGTTCCCATTCAGTCCTGTCGTCTTCCATTTCGGTGCCTTCGCCCGAGCTGACAATGACACAGCGGATACCACATGGGATAATCTCACGGTTGAAGGTGTTGCCCAACAGAGCAACGTTGTCTTTTCAGATGACTTTAGCAGCAATGAAATCGATCCAGCAAAATACGTTGGCGCCGAACCCTTCTTCGAAGGTGGTGAAGGTGATATCCACGCAGAGGCACAAGATGGAACAATGAGATTCGTTGGTACCACCACTCAACAGTGGTGGTCAGGCGGAACCCTCAAAGTTGTTCCAACCTTCGCACCGTCGGCATCAGAGAAAATCACCCTTTCCATTGATCGAGTGGCCGAGGCAGGTCAAGGCTCTGCGTCGAGAAGTGCCTTGTGGATTTTTGACGAGACAGAAACCAACTATGTTCTCTTCGCCGACGTTCGCGGGGAAGGCGGATGGCGATTCAATCGCAAAATTGGACAAGACGGCGATGTCCCTACGGGTGGGGGAACAAACATGACCACCTTTGATGGCGCCGACTTTGACGACGGCGGCCTCCACACAATGAGCATGGTCGCAGACGGTTCAACGGTTAAGTTGTTGCTCGACGGAATCGAGGGCGCAGATGTCCCCTTCCCGTTCAGCCCCGTGGTTTTCCACTTCGGAGCCTTTGCTCGAGCTGACAATGATACCGCTGACACCACCTGGGACAATCTCTCCATCGAAAGTGAAGGGGGCGCGACCTTCTCACCTTCGGGTGTCGGACTCCGTCAGGGCGGGATCAGCCAGCCTGTGACCGTCCGAATCCCTCAAGGACTCAACTCACAACGAGCCGTTAGCCTGACCGTCACGAGTGATGACCCAAGTGTCGCCATTCCCGAAGGTGCCGCGGGAGCGAGCATCAACTTGAGTTTCCCTGCGGGAGGCTCAAACACGGCGACCTTCAGGATCACCGGAAACAGTATCGGAGGCACCCAGTTCTCGATTAGTAGCGGCGACGTCGCAGCAGGCAACAAGCTAGATGTTGCTGTCGTTGATGACCCCGGTATCCGATTGGAAGAAAACTTCTCAGGAAACTCCATCGACACGGCGAAGTGGACCACCTCAGACCGTGGCTTCGGCGCTGGAACTGTCTCTTATACACATCTCCGAGCCCACGAGACCTCTCTACATCTCGT
>CAJXVR010000114.1 GCA_913061285.1 uncultured Verrucomicrobiota bacterium
CGAGATGTAGAGAGGTCTCGTGGGCTCGGAGATGTGTATAAGAGACAGACATTGACGCGGGTGTCTAGGGAAAAGGCAATAACTCGAATAGAGAAAAGAGAATGGAATCAGAAGCGAATAGTCCTGAAGCGGTGCCTGCGGTCGAAACCGTGAATCTGACTCGCCATTATGGGGATATGACAGCCTTGTCGGCCCTTGATCTAACGGTGAATCGGGGTGATCTCTTTGGCTTTATCGGTTCAAATGGCGCTGGGAAAACAACGACGTTGAGAATTCTCGCGACTTTTTTGACGCCGAGCGAGGGGAGTGCCCGGGTGTTAGGGCATGATGTCGTTCGTGATGCCGATTCAGTTCGTCACATCATCGGGTATATGCCCGATTTCTTTGGTGTCTATAAAGACATGGAAGTGACCGAGTATCTCGATTTTTTTGGTGCCTGCTATAAGATTCCGGCAAAGAAGCGAGAGACAACGGTCAGGGATGTCTTGGAGTTGGTTGGGTTGACGGATAAGCAGGGAGCTCTCATTGGGGCGCTAAGCCGTGGTATGCAGCAGCGTTTGGGCTTAGCTCGGGTGCTTATCCATGATCCTGAACTTCTCTTGTTAGACGAACCCGCAAGTGGGCTCGATCCGCGGGCTCGAATCGAAATGATGGCCATTCTCCAAGAACTCCAGCGGATGGGGAAAACGATCATTATTTCTTCCCATATTCTCAGCGAGCTGCAGAGTTTGTGCAATCGCGTGGCGATCATCGAAAAGGGGAAACTGATCTATAGTGGATCGGTTACTGGCGTGGCGGATCAGATGAAGGAAGATGTGACCGTTTGGGTCAAGGTAGCCACGGATGTCGAAGCGGCGCTAAGGATGTTGCAGAATCACGCAGACGTCGTTGAAGCCGAGGCCGTTGAAGGACGGATACGAGTTGTCATGGCGTCCGGAATCTCTGATATAAGTAGTGTCGCGGCCTGCTTAGTCCAGGGAGGGGCTCGCTTGACGGAGCTTCGTGAGGATGCCTTGGATCTCGAAGAGGTCTTTCTCCGGGTGACCAAAGGTGAGACACAATGATGGTTGCTAACGTTTCGGTCGCCTCTCAGTTTTTGGGCGGCGAGAATATGGTTTCGAGACGACGAGCCGTTGAGTGGAGAGGTTCGGCGGTTAATTGATTGCTGTTTCGCTGAATTCGGGGTAGTTAGGAAGCGAGTTTAGAATGATCCGCCTTCTATGATCGATTGGAAAATCCGCTCGCGTTCCCATGAATGCGAAGCTTGCAAGGTCAAGTTTAATGACGAGCAGGTTTATCACACCCTGCTGTTCGCCGAACGTAAGGAGCATCAACGCGTTGATGTCTGCCGTGATTGTTGGGATGAGCAATATGGGCATGGGGCGAGTGATCGTAAGGGCTTTATCTCGCACTGGTCGGGAATCTTTCATGTTCCCCCGCCACCCCCACCGGAGCCGCTTCAGAAGGAGTCGGCTGATACGGCTCTGACGAAGCTCGTTGAGCTTGGCAATCAGGAATACGAACCCATCTGTTTTATCTTGTCGGCGATGTTGGAGCGGAAGCGGTTGTTGAAAGTTCGGGAAGAGTTTCGAGACGAGGGAAAACGCGGGTTTGTTTACGAGAATCCTAAGACAGGCGATGTTTTTACGATTCGGGACCCGGAACTTAAATTAGATGAGCTACAGGATGTCCAGCGAGATGTCGCCCTCTTACTCGAGGAGGGAGTCGATGCCTTCTTGAGAGGGGGGGAAGATCTTGAGGAATCCGAGGGGGGCGCTGAGTCTGAAGAGGGGGCTCAATCCGAAGATGTTGCCGAGCCTGAGCCTGAGGGCGATGACGATCCGAAAGACGCGATCATTGGCGATGAAGCGGAAGCGGTGGTTGAGCCCATCAAGACGTGATGTCAGTTGCAGCTGAAGGTGAAGACGATGATTTGGCTCGGCTTGAGTCGATACTCGACTACGAGTTTCGGGACCGTAGTCTCCTCCAGCTTGCTCTAACACATCCTTCCGTTGCTCAGGAAGATGAGTCGTCCTCATTGCACAATCAGCGACTTGAGTTTCTGGGGGATGCAGTGCTTCAATTGGTGGTGACCCATGAGCTTTTTGAGAAGTTCTGCGAGGCAGAAGAAGGTCCATTGACAAAGGCGCGCGCCCGATTGGTGAATCGACGTAGTCTTGCAAATCAGGCGAGAAATCTTGGGCTTGGGGAATATCTTCGCGTTAGCCGAGGTGAGGAGATGAGTGGGGGCAGGGATCGACAATCGGCCTTGGGCGATGCATTCGAAGCGGTCATGGGGGCCGTTTATCTTGATTCCGGATTTGACTCCGTTTGCCGGTTGGTTCGTCGTCTCTTTCAGAATGAACTCGGAGAGATTGAACTGATTCCTAGCCTCGATAATCCAAAAGGTGAACTTCAAGAATTGCTTCAGGCTCAATCCTCAAACCCCCCTCAGTATCAATTGGAAAGTGCCTCGGGGCCCGATCATGATCGATTGTTTGTCTGTTCCGTTTACCACAATGCGGTGGAGCTAGGACGTGGGACGGGCAAGAGTAAGAAAGAAGCGGAAGGGCAGGCCGCCTTGCTGGCTCTCCAGGGCTTGCGAGATGCCTCTAAAGAATCAGATGCCTGAGTTTTTGGTTCACGGAAGGCATATTTGCGTTGCTCTGATGACGCCGCGAGTGACTTGAGAGAGCGAGTCGCGTACTCACCGATCGATTCCGACGACTGCTAATCCGTTTTTTCTACTTACTTCTTCGACTTGGGCTTGCACTTGGCATGAATCGAGCTAACTTCTAGGAGACCAAGAAACAAAGATTTAAGCGAATTGCCAGTTAGACCACGCTTGAATCTTTGACAGAGTTTCCGGTGGCATGACGGCCTATGAACTAATAAGGGTTCAAAGGGAGTCTGGCTCGACTACGCTGGCCATCGAGCTGGACCAATGGCTTTTGTGCCACCGGATTATTCTGTATCGTTCATGTTTGGTTACACTCCCGCTGTCAGGGTTCAGAGCCGTCCGTTCTTCCGTCCCGATGATTTGGGAACGTCCCTTTATCGTTGCCGAATTCGTGGATCGATGAATCGATACGACAGATCCACCGCAAGATTGAGCAAAGCGAGAATGAGGGCATAGACGAGGACGAGACCAACAATCATTGGATAGTCGCGACTCAGTGAGCTCTGGATCAGGAAGACGCCGATACCCGGAATTTGAAAAAGGTTTTCGGCGACGAACGAGCCAGTGAGGAGGTCGGCAAGAAGGGGACCGGCATAGGAGACGACAGGAAGAAGTCCGAGCGGAAGAACGTGGCGAATCAAGATTGTCTTCTCGCTGAGCCCTTTTGATCTTGCTGTGAGGATGAACTCTGATTGAAGGGTTGATTCGATTCCTTGCTGAGTCAAGCGGGCGACTCTGCCACTGTAGTAAATACCCAAGGTTAGTACCGGGAGAACGAAATGAAGGGGCGAGGTGAGTAGAGCGACGGGAAGCCATTTGAGCTTGATTGCGAGCGTCATGACGAGAATAGGGCCAATGACCAATGCCGGGACGCAGATCCCAAGCATTGCCGTAGAATCGCTTAGCATTCGCGTAGACGAATTCTTGGCTGTCGCGGAAAGACAACCCAAGGGGATTCCCCAGCATAGGCTGAAGGCGAATGCCATCGTTCCTAGAAGCAGTGAGACAGGGAGACCTTGAGCGATGATATCGTTGACGGAGTGATTTCGGTGTTTCAGGGAATTCCCAAGATCTCCATGGGTTAGTTGCTTTAGGTAATGGATGTATTGTTTCCAGAGTGGCGCATCGAGGAGATACTTTTCCCGAAGGACGCGTTCTGCTTCCTCGGAGGCAAGGTTCCTTTCTCGGTCGAAAGGGCCGCCTGGGGCAACTCTAACCAGCGTGAACGCCAGGAAGCTCACTGCCAGCAAGAGGGGGATGATTCCAAGGAGTCGACGGAAAAAGAATCTCATCAGTGATCCCGATCGCGGGGTTGAATGCGTTTGATCGATCGAATGGGATGTTCAGCCCGGATATTTGCGAAGATGCCGCTTACCTTCTTCGGATCGTAATATTCCATGGAGACGTAGAAATAAAGCGGGATAATGGGGAGGAACTCTTCGACAAGAATTGACTCTGCTTCTCTTAGTTGTTCCATTCGTTTGGCGTTGTTTACTTCGGAATTTGCCGCGGAAATGAGTCCGTCATAGTTGGTGTTCTCCCAGCCGGTTCGGTTGTTACCGTTGTTTGATGTGAAGACATCGAGAAAGGTTTGGGGATCCACGTAGTCGCCTAGCCAGCTGCTTCGCGAGACGCCGTAGTTAATATTGCTTTGATCTTGGAGATAGGATTTCCATTCTAGTTGTCTGAGGACGGTTTTAACGCCCAGATGCTCTTGCCACATCGCCTGAATCTCTACGGCGATCTGTTCGTTTAGTTTTGAGCTATTGAAGAGGTAGTCGATGGGAGGGAATGATTCTCCATTCGGGTAGCCGGCATCCGCTAATAGCTGTCTTGCTTCTTCGGGGTCGTAGTCAAGGCCACTGGGCGAATCATAGCCAGGGATTCCGGGGGGAACGAAATGTGGGGCAACGGATTCTCCAGCTCCTGTAATCTTATCGATGAGGCGGTGCTTGTCGATTGACAGAGCTAAAGCTCGTCGAACTTGAGGGTCATTAAACGGGGCGAGGAGAGTGTTGAATCTGAGAAAATAGGTGCCCAAGAAATCTGTGACGTGAAAATCGGAACGTTGGCGTAAGATGCTTACGAGTTCCGTTGGGACCAGTTCCTTGTCCCAAACAATATCTACTTCACCCATTTCATAGAGATTGAGTGCTGTGCTAGCGTTACTCGTAGGAAGGATATCGACGGTTTCCGATTGGACGTTTTTGTGGTCCCAGTAGAATGGGTTTTTTCTGAGGCGGATACAGTCATTAAGTTTCCATGACACGAGTTGATAGGCGCCGTTTGTTGGGATGTTCTTCTGCAGCAACCAACGGTCTCCGTGTGTCTCTATTGGCGTTCTTGGAACGATTGCCAGGGCGGGGTAGCAGCAGACGTCTAGAAAGTACGACGTGGGCTCACTTAGGTTGATTTGAATGGTATTTGGAGTGATCGCCTTGATTCCTACGAGCTCGAAGTCGTCGATTGTTCCGTTGTGAAACGATTCGGCATTCTGAACGGGAAAGAGAATGTTTGCGTATTCACAAGCGCTTGCTGGGGTCAGGACCCGTTGCCATGAATAGAGAAGATCCTGGGCGCTGATAGGCTGGCCGTTTGACCACTGTAGATTTGGGCGCAGGTGAAAACGATACGTTCTTCGATCGGTACTAATCTCCCAGGTAGATGCTAGGCCGGGTTCCGGCCTGCCCGTTATTGTATTGTAACGAACGAGTCCTTCAAACAGCGCAGAGACGATTCTTCCGTCTGCCTGCCCATTGATGATGACTGGGTCGAGAGATTCTGGCTCCTTACCATTGATGATGACGAGGTCTGCTGGAAGGAAGGTCAACGGGCCACATCCGACCATCGCGATCCATGGTATGATCAAAATGAGAGCCAGTCGTTTCACGGATGTGCAGTGGGAAAAATGTTTATGGGTGGTTCTATGAATCGATCGATGCTGTGTGGGAGTATGACGTGACGGAAGATCGATGAGGAGACAAAAAAAGACTCCGGCTTTGCCGGAGTCTTGAAATGTTTCAGAATGGAAGGTCGCGTTGCTAATTATTCGGATTTGGCTCGGTCGTTGGAGTGACCTCTGGTTGAGTCAGTGGTTCCGTTGTTTCATTGGTGGAGTCAGCTTCCGAGAGCTCGGGCGTTTCAGTTGCCGGTTCGCTTGCCTCATTAGTTGTTTCAGGAGCTGGCGTGACTTCCGTGCTTACTTCAGGCGTCGTGGCGTCAGGAGTCGTTTCCGCAGGAGCATTCGCTTCTTGGTTCGCTGCTTCTTGCTCGATTAATCGATCCGGCTGGTTGGAGCGATAGGCGTTGAGAGCTGACACCGTCAGCGCAAGACCTAGGAACATACCGGCGCAGTATTTTGTGATTTGTGCGAGCGGTGTGCCGGCGCCTGCACCGAAGATGGCTTCGGCGGTGCCTGCACCAAAGGCGAGCCCAGCTCCAGCGTCTTTCTTGGGGAGTTGAGCGAGAATAAGAACGATGAGGATCGCGCAGATCAGGACCAAAACGAAGGTAAGCAATCCGATGATAAGGCTTAACATGATACTTAGTGGTTAAATCGAATTATTAATGATATCGGAGAAATTTCGAGCATCCAGGGCGGCGCCACCGACGAGGGCTCCGTCAACGTCGGGCTGGCTCATGAGTTCTCGGGCATTGCCTGGCTTCACGCTGCCGCCATATTGAATACGGACCTGTCTCGCCGTATTGTCGTCGTAGAGATCAGCAAGTTTGGCACGGATCGATGCGTGGACTTCTTGAGCTTGTTCGGATGTCGCAGTTTTCCCAGTGCCGATCGCCCAAACAGGCTCGTAGGCGATGATTGTTTCGAGAAGTTGCACGGAGCTGAGTCCGGCTAGGCTGCCAGTGAGTTGGGCATCAACAATCGTCTGGGTTTGTCCGGCTTCCCGGTGTTCTAGCAATTCTCCAACACAGATGATCGGGCGCAGGCTGGCAGCATGAGCAGCCGCGGCCTTCTTCGCGATGAGTGCGTCCGATTCTTTCTGATATTGTCGTCGCTCAGAGTGGCCTAGAATGACGTAGCGTACCAGGAATTCCTTGAGGAACTCGGCAGCTGTCTCGCCCGTGTATGCACCGACGGAGTGTTCACTCATGTTCTGGGCTCCGAGACGGATATTGGAATCAATGATTTCTCTAGAAACTTCACTTAAGGCAGTGAAGGGGGGGCAGACGACGATGTCGACCTCTTTGACCTGGCTGAGATCCCGCTTCAGTCCTTTGACGAGGTCGAGTGCCTCGGCAACGGTCTTATTCATCTTCCAGTTGCCAGCGATGATTAATTTACGATCTTTATCCATTCTGTCTATTTGTGCGGGTTAAGCCGCGATCTTCTTCGTCGGGTTGAAATATGGTCGAATTACTTGTCGTCGAGGGCCGCGACTCCGGGCAGGGTCTTTCCTTCGAGGAATTCTAGACTCGCGCCGCCGCCAGTACTCATAAAGGTGACGCTATCACCGAGCCCTGATCGGTTCAGTGCTTTAACGCTATCGCCGCCTCCAATAATGCTCTTGGCACCGTTCGATTGTGTTGCATCAGCTACTGCTTTCGCTACAGCGAACGTGCCAGCGGAAAACCGCTCATCCTCGAAAATACCCATCGGGCCGTTCCAAAGGATTGTTTTGGCACTGCTTATTTCGTTACTGTAGGTGGCTGAGGTATCTGCGCCGATGTCCACCCCTTCTTCGGTATCCGGAATATTGGGATCCGTGTTGTGGCGAGGATTTTGAAATTCGAGAATTGGTTTCCCCTTCTTATTCAGTTTGTCGGTGACGACTGGGGTGACGACGGTATTGTCGCTTGGAAGCAAGAGTTTGATGCCTCGGCTCGCTGCTTTTTCCATTGCTGCCTTAGCGACATCTACCTTGTCGGGTTCAACGAGCGATTTGCCGACTTTAAGCCCTTTGGCTAGCTTGAATGTGTAAGCCATGGCTCCGCCAATCAATAGGGCGTCAGCCTTCTCAAGAAGCCGGTCAATCACAGCAATCTTATCAGAGACCTTCGCTCCTCCTAAGATGACCACGAATGGGCGAGCTGGCTCATCGAGCTCTTCACCGAGAAACTTCAGTTCCTTCTCCATTAGTAGTCCGCCGAGACACGGGCCTCCGTTAGCAGTGATGACTTTGGCGACGCCGTCGGTTGAAGCATGGGCTCGATGTGCGGCACCAAAGGCGTCATTCACGTAGGCTTCTGCGTTGCCGGCTAGTTTTTTGGCAAACTCTGCGTCATTTGCTTCTTCTTCAGCGTAGTATCGAACGTTTTCAAGTAGTAGAATATCGCCGGGCTGAAGGGCTTCTGCCGTTTGAGTTGCCTTTTCTCCGATGCAGTCGTCGACGAATGCTACGGGGCGGGCAATAAGATCAGCTAGCTTTTCTGCTACGGGACGTAATGAGAGGCTTGGTTCTCGATTCCCTTTGGGGCGTCCAAGATGGGCAGCGAGGATAATCTTTGCTCCTTGGTTAACGAGATGATCCAGGGTGGGAAGAGTGGCCTCGATGCGGGTCGCATCGTTGATGACCATTTTTCCATCGGAATCTTCCATCGGCACGTTGTAGTCCACACGGACGAAAACGCGTTTGCCGCCGAGATTTACATCTTTGATTGTTAGCTTCGCCATACTCGAAAACAGATCGCGTAGCATAACGAAGCGAAATTTCGAGTCAAAGGGAATTACCTGGGAATTTTTGAAGGCTTTTTACCGATCTTATCTCAATGGTTGGCTTCTCCTGAGAGATTTTTTGGAGAAGGGCGCGAGGGAGTTTTGTGTCTTATCACGACTTCCCCGCGCTAGCTGCATTGTTGATTTGACGAGGGGCAGCACAAGAATGAGAGGGTGGAATCGGGCTTGGATTTCAAGCGATTGACGAAAGTTGTAAAAAGTCGTTGATGTTATTCTGAACTTAGTGGATATTCCGGCTCCTTGGACGGAGCGTAGCTCAGCTTGGTAGAGCGCCAGCTTTGGGAGCTGGATGCCGCAGGTTCGAATCCTGTCGCTCCGACCATTTTTTTTCTTCCGATATTTTTTCTCAATCCTCCCTAAACATGGGGCCACAATCACTGAACCCCTCCGGCGGTTGAGAATGATGAATCCCATCTGATTCGGCGTTTTCGAACGCCTTGGACGGAATCATGGCGATGCCAGTTCTAGGCAATACCGCGCTCGCTGCGCTGGATAAATTCAATCAGGTGCTGAATCTCTGGGCTGGGTGGGAGCTCCGCTTCAATTTTTTCCAAGGCTGATGTGGTGTTTAGCCCTTGTCGGAAGAGAATCTTGTATGCTCTTCGGATGTTCAGGATTTGTTCCGAGGAAAACCCCCGTCGCTCGAGGCCGACTTTGTTGACCGTTCGTGTTCGTCCTGGATTTCCATCGACCATCATGTAGGGAAGAACGTCTTGGACGACTTTGGAATAGCCGCCGATGATCGAGTGCTGCCCGACGTGACAGAATTGGTGGACCGCAGCGAGACCACTGATAATTGCGTGGTCTTCCACGGTGACGTGACCGGCGAGTGTCCCTAGGTTGGACATGATGATGTGATTGCCTAGCTGGGCATTGTGAGCAACGTGGGCATAGGCCAGGAGGTTGTTGTCAGATCCAATCGAGGTTGTTTCCCCGTCTGAGGTCGCACTGTGGACGGTGACCGATTCTCTAAAGACATTACGATCTCCGATTACCGTGTGCGTGATTCCGCCCTTCCATTTAAGGTCCTGAGTCTGGAGGCCAATACTGGTAAAGGGGTAGATCTGGTTTTCTCGCCCTAGGATGGTGTGACCGTCAATGACGACATGGGACACGAGTTTACATCGATCTCCGACGACGACATGCTCACCGATGGTGCAAAAAGGGCCGATCTCGCAGTCTTCACCCAGCTCTGCGCCTTTGTGGATGATTGCGGTTGGATGGATCATGATCGGGGCTCTAGGCGTCAGCGAGCATGAACATGACGACGCCTTCGCTGACGACGTCTGAGCCGACCCGGCAGACTCCTTTGCCCTTTCCTACTTTCCCGCGCCCTTTGAGGAGTTCGATTTCAACGACGAGAACGTCGCCCGGTTTTACGGGTTTCCTCCACTTGACACCTTCTGCAGATAGGAAATAAGCGATTTTACCCCAATTCTCTGCCTTATTGAGCGTGAGCACTCCGGCTGCCTGCGCCATCGCTTCGAGCTGAAGGACGCCTGGCATAATGGGGTGCCCGGGAAAGTGGCCCTGAAAATACGGCTCATTGATCGACACATTCTTGGTGCACGTAATGTGAGTCTCATCCATCTTGATGACCCGATCGATCATTAGAAATGGGTAGCGGTGGGGCAGAATCTTCATGATCTGCTCGGTGTCGATTATCGTTCCATCCATAGGGATATCGTGGGCGGGCGCTGAGGGTTTGCTGGGGTTTGCGGGTTTTTTTGTCGGGGGAGGTGTAAAGGTTTGTTTACGGGCAGAGTTTTTCTTCATGTGCTCCGAAAGAGTCCGGGCCAATTCGCAATTGGCCTTGTGGCTGGGGCGAACGGCGACAACGTGCCCCTTAAGGGGTCTGCCAATCAGGCTCAGGTCGCCGACGATATCTAGAATTTTGTGTCTTACGAACTCCTCTTGGTATCTCAAGGGTTCGTTCGTCAGTACGACATCATCCCGGATAATCACGGCGTTTTCTAGGCTCCCGCCCTTGATGAGGCCGTTCTTGATAAGGAACTCTATTTCTTCAAAGAAACAAAAGGTGCGCGCGTGGGCGAGCTCCTTCTCCCACGATTCGGGAGTCAGGTCGAGGCTGTAGAATTGGGTGAAACTGCCCTTGTCATCTGAACTCGTGCAGCTGAGCTTGAATCCGTCGTAGGGCAACACAGTGATGGTTGACTCCCCGGCGGTGATCGAAATCGGAGCGGTAATGATAAGCGGGTCGCGGGCTTCGGCTTGGAGGGTTGTGCCTGACGATTTGATCATACGACAGTAATCTCTCGCGCTACCGTCTCCAATTGGGGGCTCGTTGGCGTTAAGTTCAACGATTGCATTGTCGATCTCGAAGCCCTGGAACGTGGCCAGTATGTGTTCGACCGTATGCAACTTGATGTTGCCCTTGGAAAGTGTTGTCGACCGGGTGGTGTCGCTCACATGTTCGACCGAGGCCATGATCTCTGGTCTTCCGTCCAAGTCAGTACGGCGGAATCGGATGCCTGAATTTGGTTCGGCAGGCAAGAAGGTCATGGAGACCTTCTGTCCGCTGTGGAGACCTACGCCGTCGAAACTAACGGGTTCGCTAATGGTTTGCTGCTGCGACACGGCCGAATTAAACCGATTGCCCGTGACGAAGGCAAGCAGGCAGGTGAGACGGTGAAATGAAAAGCGCGCTCCGCTTAGGGCGGAGCGCGCTTGGGATAGTTGAGTATTTGCTGCTCTAGATCTTAGAATTGATCCGGCAGGGGGCTATTCTTCGGAGGCGTCTTCGGGACTCTTATCGTCGTCCTTGCTATCGCTATCGCCGCCATCCTTGGCTTCCATTTCCTTGTCTCGTTGCTCCATTGCTGCCTTCCGGCTCAACTTGACGCGGCCTTTGTCATCGATTTCGATACACTTGACCCAAACTTCATCGCCAATCTTGACGATATCTTCGGTTCGTTTGACGCGGAAGTTAGCCAATTCGCTAATGTGGCAGAGCCCGTCTTGTCCGGGGAATACCTCAACGAAACAGCCGAATTCTTTGACTGACACGACCTTGCCGCGATAGATCTTACCGGCTTCAATTTCCGCTGTGATGGCTTCGATCTCCGCTTGGGCGATACTCAGTCCTTCACCAGAAACAGAGTAGATCTTTACTTCGCCATCATCCTCAATATTGATTTCGCATCCTGATTCTTCGACGATGCGTTTGATGTTCTTGCCGCCAGGTCCGATGAGGGCACCGATTTTCTCGGGGTTGATTTTGATGGTTGTGATCCGCGGTGCGTAAGGACTGAGATCCTTTCTGGGTTCGCCGATTGTCTTGGCCATCTCTTTCAAGATATCGATGCGAGCGCTCTTTGCTTGCTCCAAGGTCTCGCTCATGATCTCGTGTGAAATGCCCTGCAATTTAAGGTCGAGCTGGAATCCGGTGATGCCTTTTTCAGTTCCAGCAATCTTGCAATCCATGTCGCAGAAAGCATCTTCCCATCCCATGATATCGGTCAGCAGTTGGTATCGTCCAACCTGACCTTGGTCATTGGGTTCGGTGCAGATACCAATGCTAATCCCGGCGACCGGGCTTGTGATTGGAACTCCGGCATCCATGAGTGCGAGCGAACCGCCACAGACGGTTGCCATGGAGGAGGAGCCGTTGGATTCGGTGATTTCTGAAACAATGCGAATGGCATAAGGAAAATCATCCAGAGGAATGACCGGCTCAAGTGAGCGTTCGGCAAGGGCACCGTGTCCGATCTCGCGTCGGCCTGGACCGGTGATTCGGCCTGTTTCACCGACTGAAAAATTGGGGAAGTTGTAGTGAAGGATAAATTGTTTCTCCTCGATGCCGCCAGAATACGAATCGAAGCTTTGTCCATCGTCCTGGGTTCCAAGGGTGGCTGAAGCAAGTGCTTGGGTCTCTCCACGAGTGAAAAGGGAAGAGCCATGGGTTCTTGGAAGCATGCCAACCTTGCCTGAGATTGCTCGCAAGGCGTCAAAGCCTCGTCCATCAAGTCGTTTTCCTTGATCGAGGATCAATGAGCGGACCGCAGCCTTTTGAATGTGATAGAATGCTTCTTTGAGAACGCCGTCGTTAACGGTTTCTTCGCCGTGTTTCTCGACGAGAGCGGCTCCGATTTCATCTTTAAGTGCATTCCAAGCACCTTCGCGCTCGAGCTTGCCAGGAGTGAGGAGGGCAGGGATCACACGATCACCTGCCAAATCTTTCGCGTCCGAGAGAACTTCATCGGGGACTTGGGGCACGACCACTTCTCGTTTGGTCTTTCCTGCCTTTTTAATGAGTTCCTTTTGAGCTTCGATCATCGGCGTGCAGCACTCTTGCCCAAATTTGAGAGCGGCCAGGAAATCCGCTTCGCTGATTTCGTTAGCGGCTCCTTCGTACATGACCATGTCGTTTTCGTTACCGACATAGATCAGATCGAGATCACTTGATTCGCGTTGAACGTGGGTGGGGTTGGCGACGAATTTTCCGTCGATTCGTCCGACTCGAACAGCTCCGAGTGGTCCTGCCCAAGGGATATCACTCACTGAAAGGGCAGCCGAAGCGCCCAAAATACTGATGATATCTGGATCGTTCTCTCCGTCTGCGCTCAGGAGAATCGTTTGGACTTGGACTTCATTAAGCCATCGTTTTGGGAAAAGTGGTCGAATGGGACGATCGGTGAGACGGCAGGTAAGGATTTCCTTTTCCGTTGGGCGACCTTCACGTTTGAAAAATCCTCCAGGAAAGCGACCGGCTGCCGCGGCTTTCTCGCGGTAATCGACCGTAAGAGGGAAAAAGTCCTGTCCTGGGCGGGCATTCGCTGCGGCGACAGCGGCGACGAGGATGATGGTTTCTCCGAGTTGGACCGTTACGGCACCATCGGCTTGTTTGGCGATTTCGCCGGTCGAAATCTGAATCGGGCTAGCGCCGACATCAATACTAACTGTTTCTGGCATATCTATTTATGACCGCTCAGTCAGGCTCGGAGGAACTTCTGTGAGGTTCGTCCCTTAAAGATCGGGGTGACGGAACTCAAAGAAATTTCTCTCCGCCTGATCCATTTGCGGCGTTTGTTTTTGGGATGTGATCTTCATATGGGTGAGACAGGGAGGCCGGATCGCACGGATTTGGCCTCTCAGTGATGCGGAACCCGTCCGCGCTTCACCCATAAAAGCAAATGTCCCCTTTACTTTAAAAAAAGCATCAGGGGACGTAAATCATCGGAAATTGATCTTTTCGTGTTTAACGACGGAGCTTCAAACGCTTCGTCAGATCGACATAGCGGCTGTTATCTTTGCTATTCAGATAATCCAAGAGCCGACGTCGTTTACTCACCATCATGAGGAGTCCTCGTCGAGAGCTGACATCCTTTCGGTTTGATTTGAGGTGCTCGGTCAAGTTATTGATCCGATGTGTCAGCAGCGCCACTTGGATATCTGCCGATCCAGTATCTGTGTCGTGAACTCGAAACTGTTCAATCGTGTTCGACTTTGGTTCCATACAACTAAATTCTAGTGCCTCTATCTTTTGTAATAATAGGCGGCAGAGTCTATTTTTTTGCGGCTTTGTGTAAAGATATTTCCTCGACTAGTTTTGTCTGCTGCAATTCGGTGTTCATTCTGAGGCAATTTTTTAGGTCAAAATGCCGGTTTAAATGTACATCCGGGACAGCGGATAGTCGGATTGCTCGAGCGGAGTATGACAGAATTCTCAGACTAGCTCCAGACTTACTTGCTGCGCCTGAGTTTGATTCGACGCAACGCTGCTTATTTTTTGACGGTGATTTGAGGGATCCATAGTCTGTTATCCATGGCAACGCTTGAGAAAGTCATTGATTGGATGCTTGTGGGCAGGCTGAGAGCGGTGACCGGAGTGGCTGCCGCCTTAAGCGATTCTGGACCGCTCGAGGCTCAGTTGGTGATTAGTGAGGTCTTAGCAAGCAATCACGAGATCGAATCAGACGAATTCGGCGTCTATTCAGATTGGTTGGAGCTCTATAATGCTTCAGACGAGACGCTTGATCCCGGCGGATGGTTTTAAGGCTTTTCTGAATGGCGTTCCGATCGATGAGCCAAATGCGTCGCCTCCGGCGGCCTTGCGATGGCACCGTGGCGTGAATGGGTGGATGGAGACTCGAATACGCTCGCTGGCTGAAAACCTCAGAGTGGGACGCAACGTGCTGGCGGTTCACAGTGCGTGGGCCAATCGGAATCCGCGAGACATGATGTTTTCGGTAGCGCTATCTGGGCGGGAGGTTCGGCCAATGGAAACACAGGAACGGGTATATTTTGACTATCCGACTCCAGAAAAAATCAATGGGCATGGTTTCTCGGAGTTAGCCGGGAAACCCCTTGTCTCGGTGCCTGGTGGAGTGTTTTCTGCTCCCTTGAGGGTAGCGCTTTCTCTTCCTGAAGGTGAGCTTGGTCAGATTTATTTTTCCGTCGATGGGAGTTTCCCCGACGAATCATCGAACGTGTATCGTGAACCGATCCTTATTTCGGGGAGTACCCACCTCCGTGCCCGTTGTTATCATTCTCAAAAGAACCCGGGCTTGGTCTCATCGGAGATCTACAGTTTTTTTGATCGAGGCAATGATGGACGAGCTAGGCTTGCCTCGAAACCGGAAATCAGTACGCGTGCTGGAGTTAAACTGAGGGGTTCTAGTACGCGCGATCGCGCGAAGAAGGCAGTCAGGATCGAGACACGAGATGAGTTTGGTGACGACAAGAATGTGAGCTTGCTCGGAATGCCCGCTGGGGCAGATTGGATTCTCTATGGGCCCTATAACTGCGATCAATCGCTGATCCGGAATTCGCTAGTGTATGAATTGAGCAATCAGATGGGACGATATGCTGTCCGAACGAGGTTCGTTGAGGCCTTTGTTCTTTCTGACGATGATTCGGATTCGGTATCGTTGACTGACTATGTCGGCCTCTATGTCTTGATGGAAAAAATTGGGCGAAGCTCCGAGAGGTTAAGGCTCAAGCGTCCAGGGCGTGGGGGAGAAGAGGATGCGCTTTCTTGGGGGGGGGATTTTCTCAAGATTGATCGACTCGGTGATGGTGAGAAGGGCTTTCGCGCGGGCTTCCAACAGTTCGTTCACGTGTTCCCGAGCGAGCGAGACGTGACCCGTGCCCAGACTGCTTGGTTAACGGATTATTTCGATGCGGCGCACGCAGCGCTTTGCCGAGGAGGAATTTCCTCCTCTGACAACAGCTATGCTGCCTATCTCGACGTCGACTCTTGGGGTGACCAGCATCTTATTCAAGAGATCACGAGAAATCCTGACGCCTATCGCTACAGGACTTTTTTGACCAAGCCGCGTCACGGGCGAATTCGACTAGGCCCGGCCTGGGACTATGATCGAGCCATGCGGACCAATACGGATGACGAGTGGGTCGGGCGGGCTGCTCGGCCTACCGGGTGGATTTGGGGAGGAAGCCATAACTGGTTCAAGTTGCTGATGGATGATTCAGCCTACCGGGCATTGTTCCGCCAGCGCGGTGCTGAGTTGCTCGGCGGCGTTTGGTCGCTGGAGAATGTTCACGGGCTTATCGATGCGATGGCAGCCGAGGTTGCCGAAGCTCAGGAACGTAATTATCGTCGTTGGGGTTATCTTGACCCTGAAGAATGGCGAATTGAAATCGAGCGTTTGAAGCGATGGATCGCAGATCGTTCTGCCTGGTTAGCGGGGCGATTCTTGCCCCCTCCTGAGATCTTGAGTCGTAGTGGGAAATTCCGTCCACCCTGTGATGTGGTGATAGAGTCGAGTGTTCCTGGGGCGACGATCTATTACACAACGGATAATTCGAGTCCTGGCTTGGGGAACGCACGTGTCTCACTTCGAGCGAAGCGCTATAAATATCCACTAGCGGTTGAATCGGACACGGTCTTGACTTCGGCCATTCTGATTGACGGGACGTGGAGCGATGAGGTGAGCGTTTCCTGCGTTGCTGAAGACAATGTCCTCGCGATCACTGAGATCATGTATAAGCCGCGTGGGGGGGATGAATTAGAGTTTGTTGAGATGCCTGAGCCTGTGCTCGATCCGTATCGATGGCGGAATCCTGGAAGCTGGCGTGCGAGTGTGAAAAAAGGAGGCTCTCCCGGCTTCTAAGCTCTCTTGGGGAGTATTTTTGATGGGCTTGGTTCGGAGGAGGCGGTTCGATGCGATTTGAGCTTGTAGCCTCGGGAAGACTCAGGAATATGAATGGGGGCGGCTCAGTATCGAAATTGCAGAAAGAGAAGACTCACGGAATAAGATGTTTAAATTAGGCGTTCAAATACTAGTTGGATTGTTGTTGGTTTCGCTAAGTGCTGTTGGACAAACCGGCACACTTGTCCCGACTAAGGCTCCAAATCCATCACTGAAGAAAGAATTGGCACGAGCCATTGATCGAGGGAATGACTACCTAGTAGGAGCACAGACTGAAGGTGGTTTTTGGTCGGACGGGGACTATCCGGCAATCACCTCCTTGGCCCTCGCTGCGCTTCAGGGCGATCCGGAGGAACATCACAAGGCTAAGAAAGCAGCGGTCCTAAAGCGAGGCTATGATTATGTGTTGAGCTCGGTAAAGGAGAATGGGGGGATCTATCGAATTGAGTCGTTGATGAACTACAATACGGCGGTATCTGTATTAGCGTTGGTCGCTGCAAACGATCCCGCCTATGCAGAGGTGATCCGAAAATCTCGGAACTACTTGATTCGAGGGCAACAGGACTTCGGGGAGATTGGAAAAACGGACACCGTGTTAGATGGGGGGATTGGGTATGGCGATCGTTACCCGCACTCTGATCTCTCGAACACCGTTCTTGCCTTGGAAGCGATCTATTATAGCAAGCACCTGGTCAGAGATTCCGCTGCTGCGGGTGATGAAGATCTCGATTGGGACGCTGCCATTCAATTTATTCAGAACTGTCAGAACCTCCCTGAAACGAATGATCAAGCGTGGGTTTCTGGCGATGCTGCAAACAAGGGCGGGTTTGTCTATTTTCCGGGGGATAGCAAAGCGGGTGAAATGAAACTGCCTGATGGCCGGGTAGCGTTAAGGTCTTATGGAAGTATCTCTTATGCGGGGATGCTTAGCTATATTTACGCTGAAATGGACTCGAAAGACTCTCGAGTGACGGCGGTTCGACAGTGGTTGGAGGCCAACTATACGCTAGACGAGAACCCTGGAATGGGGCCACAGGGACTTTTCTACTACTACTACACAATGTCGAAGGCTCTGAGTTTGGCCGGTGTTGAAGAGTTATCCACCGAGAGCGGTGAATCGGTGGATTGGGCGCGTGATCTTGCTCTCAAGATGCTCAATTCGCAGAGAGCGGATGGATCCTGGTTTAACGATAATGCCCGATGGTGGGAGAAAGATGCGGCCCTGGTCACATCCTATGCCGTCTTAACGCTACAGAATTTGTATCGTAGCCTCTGACTCTGATGGATGCCCTGGGGTATCTTATTGGCGACTTTGTTACTGGGCCGAGCGAAGGTTTGCGATCTCAGCTTCCAGTTCAGAAACTCGTTGTCTTAACTTTTTTGCGAGTTTCCACTTGGCACAAAGGGCGTGGGCGAGTTGAAGAATCTCAATGTTTTCGAAAGGCTTCTTCAGGATGACGAAATTGTCCGCTCGGTGCATTTGCTTGGCAATCTTTGGCCAGGGAAAGTCGTTAAAGGCAGTGCAGATCACTATTTGAGTTTCTGGAAACTCTTTTTGAAGGCGACTGCTGGTTTCGATTCCGTCCATCCCGGGGGGCATTCGAACGTCGATATAGGCCAGCATGATCGGGTCGTTTTCTTTGTAGGATTGCCGAATAAATTCTAGGCCTTCTTCTCCTTGAAAGGCGGATTCGACACGAAAATTAGCCCGAGTATTTGCAGTATGATCTTCGCCTAAGATATCATCCTGAAATTGGCGCAGGATCGCTCTAGGGTCATCTTCTCCCTGAAGAATCTTTCTAAAATCCTCGTGGATTGCTGGGAAATCATCAACAACGAGAATTCGATCCCCTTCCTTACTTGTGGCATCCTGCATAGGCTTAAAGTAAACTACTCGATCGGGAGCTCCAGAATAAAAGTTGCTCCTTTGTTAAATCCATCGCTCAAGACCCGTAGGCTCCCGTTTAGTTCTTGGGCTGCAATGGCGCAACTGTGTAGCCCGAGCCCGTGACCGTCTTTCTTTGTTGTAAATCCATGGGTGAAAATCCACTTGAGATCCTCTTTCTTAATGCCTGAGCCATTATCGTAGACCTGGATTGCGATCCTGTGTTCGGCTGTCACTCGGGTCTTGATATGGATCTGTTTGCTTTCCTGGCTCGAAGCAATGAGGGCATCGCGACCGTTGAGAATCAAATTGCCGAGAATTTGGATTACCTTGTGCTTGTCCGTGATAATTTCGACTGAGTCCTCATATTCGGCGATCATTATGATGCCTGCCTGGCGAAGTGACTCCGTATAGAGCGTGACCACTTCATCAACCATGTCATCGACGCGGTGTCTTTCGGTGATACCTATGCCTACAGCATGCCGTTGTTGGGTGCCGATGACTTCTTTGATGTGGTCCACGTTCTTAACCAAATTCTCAACTTCCTTGCCGATGATGTATTCTTCGTTCCTTAAATGCTCTGCAAAGGCATCAAGGTAGTCTGGGAGTTTCTTTCCTCTTGGGTCAGTACTAACGAAGGTGGCAAGTGTCTCTCGATTTTCGTTTATAAGGCGCACAATGCTTTCGAATGAGCTAATTTCGGATTCTTCAATTCGGTTCCTAATCACTCCGGCGGACACATTGACACTATTGAGGACGTTGCCAACGTTGTGGAGGACGCTCGACGCTACCTCTGCCATTCCGGCCCGTCGGGTGCTCTCAATGAGTTTTGAGTTGAGCTGGACGACTTCATTCCGAGCCTTTTTTCGCTTTGTGATTTCGCTTTGGAGGGCTTCGTTGGTTCTGGAGAGTCGTTTGGTTCGCTCTTTGACCCGGAGTTCTAGTTCGTTCTGTGCTTTCTGGAGGGCTGTTTCACGGGATTGAATGGTCGCGAGCATGTCGTTGAAAATCTCCATGAGTCGACCGACTTCGTCATTGCTGCGCTTTGAAGCTCGCAGGCCGTAATCGCGTTTCTTTACCACTTCGTTCGCGATGCTAGTGAGTTCGATGATCGGTTGAGAGATAAAACGCTGTAGATACGATGAGATGAGAATCGCCATGCCGAAGGCAAAAAGGAGTACAAGAATCCCAATGCCGATGATGTTGAGTAAGCGACGCTTTAGTGACCTGAGGTCGCCAAGGAGGTAGACGTAGCCAAGTTCCTTTTCGCCGAGAACTATGGGTTTGACGATCTGGACCGAACTCCAGCTCTGAGGCTCCTCTCCGCCGAGCGTGTTCGGTAGGGTGTCGCTGTTCGGTAAATCAGGAGCGACGTGATGAGCGATGAGGTTCGTCTGACTGTTGAAGATACACGCGACCGATACGAGAGGATCGCTTTGCAGCGACTCGAGGAGGTCGAAGGCAGAGTCGTGTTGATTAAATGCGAGTGCCGGAGTGCTGTTTTCAGCGATGAATTCGGCCTGTGCGTTGAGGCGGTCTAGGATCTGTTGGCGCTCATTGATGCTATCGAAAAGGACGAGAGCTCCGATTGCACAGATCAATGCGATGGCACAGGTGAGCAGCATGACGAGGGTCAGTTTGCGCTGGATCGTGAATGGAGCAGAACCTGGCATTTGAGATTGGGAGCCTCTCCGTTATTCAACGATGAGTGCCGTACGCAGGAGTTTCGTGCTGATCTTTAACCTGTTTTCATTTACCGCTCGAAGATTTATTTCGAAGCGAGTCTTCCCTGCGGTATGAGTGATGTTGATCATCGCTCCTCGCCGAGCGAGGCCTTGGGTGGCGCCGATAGTCAGGATTCCCTTTCCAGCGGTTGTTGATACGATTTCTTCGATCCGATCGGCCTCCTTTGACCCAATATAAAGGATGTCGAGATTGGTAAGATCCGATACGGACTTGCATTCGATCACTTCGAATGCTCTTCCATCAACCTCCTGTGTTGAGATTAAATCTCTCGTGCGTTTCGTGAACGTTCCCTCGCCGAAAATTCCGAGCCGAATGGATGCGCGAGCCCTTCGCTCAGCACTTTGCGGCCACTCGACAAAGTGTGGGAACTTCGTGAGGAATGCAGCGTAGAGATCTTTAGGATTGATTGTGGATTGGGAATCTCGGTTCTGTGCGTGAGAGATCCTGTCTCTTATACACATCTGACGCTGCCGACGAGCG
>CAJXVR010000115.1 GCA_913061285.1 uncultured Verrucomicrobiota bacterium
GCAGCGTCAGATGTGTATAGAGACAGTCCACCTCCCGGAAGGATTCGAGATCGATTTGGTAGCCGCCGAGCCAGATATTGCCAAACCAATGAATCTTGCCTTCGATGCCAAAGGACGCCTCTGGGTCACCGATTCGTATGAATACCCCTTCGCGGCGCCTTTGGATCGCCCAGGGAAGGACGCAATCAAGGTCTTAGAAGATACGAACGGGGACGGACGCTATGATAAGATCTCAACATTTGCCGAAGGCCTCAACATTCCCATTGGTCTCTACCCCTACAAGAACGGAGTGATCGCCTGGAGCATCCCCTACATTTCATATTTCGAAGACACAGACAAGGACGGGAAATCTGATCGACAAACAAAGCTCTACGGGCCACTGGGCTATGAACGGGACACCCACGGAATGAATGCCTCATTCACTCGGGGATTCGATGGCTGGCTCTACGTAACCCACGGATTCAACAACAACACGACCGTGAGAGGTACCGACGGAAGTGAGATTTCCATGAACTCCGGAAACACCTACCGCATCCAACTCGACGGCTCACGAGTCGAACAGTTCACCTATGGCCAGGTGAACCCCTTTGGAATGGCCCTTGATCCCCTCGGCAATTTATACACCTCCGATTGCCACAGCATGCCCGCCTACCTCTTGCTGCGCGACGCCTACTACCCGAGTTTCGGCAAGCCCCACGATGGACTAGGTTTCTGCCCTCAAATCATGGAGCACAGCCACGGATCAACGGCTATCGATGGAGTCGTCTACTACAGCGGTGATCAATGGCCTGTCGAATTCCGCGACAACGTCTTCATCGGAAACGTTATGACAAGCCGCGTCAATCGCGATACTCTGCTAGAAACTGGTTCCGGCAAGCGCGCCCGCGAAGAGCCAGACTTCATTGTCAGTGACGACTCATGGTTCCGCCCCGTCAACATGCAGTTCGGCCCAGACGGATCCCTGTATATCGCCGACTTCTACAATCGCATTATCGGGCACTACGAAGTCCCCTTGAAGCACCCTGGGCGCGATCGCCACCGTGGTCGCATTTGGAAGGTTTCATTTCGTGGCAAACCCGGTCGGGCAGGTCAAGAGCATCGTCCCTTTGATCTCACCCGTCTTTCTGTCTCTGGCCTCTTCGAAGAATTTCAAAGCCCTGATTTGGTGCGACGCCAACTCGCCCTCAACTATGCTGTCGACAACATCGGCAGCGCGACCATTCCGTTTGCAAAAAAGATTTCACAGAGACTCGTCGCGTCAAACTGGCAGCAACGAGTACAATCTCTCTGGCTTCTCCACCGACTCGGCACCCTAGATCTCAAGTCACTCCAAAAAGCGGCCTCTGACCCGTCCCGCGAGCTCCGTGTCCACGCCATGCGAGTCCTCTCGGAAACCAAAGAATGGACCGCTGACTTCCGAACCTTGGCGCTTGAAGGCATTCAGGATCAGGATCTCAACGTAAAGCGAGCCGCCGCAGATGCCCTGCTCACTCACCCCAACCAAGCTCACATAAGCCCTATTTTGGCAGCACTAGAGGAGACCTCATCCCAAACACCCCACCTCCGACACACCCTAAGGATTGCACTCCGCAATCAGCTTCGCGAAGACTCAATCTTTGCCAGTCTCGCCCCCCAATCACTCAAAGCAAGTGACCAGCAGGCCATCGCCGATGTCGCCGTCTCAATCAAGTCGGCGCTCGCTGCCCAGTTCTTAATTGATTACCTTGGAGGATCCGCTCCCCAATCTCAGCAGCAAGCACGTCTCTTTGCAGAGCATATCGCTAAGCATGCCAACAAATCCGATCTTGATCGTCTCCCAGCCTTGATCGATCGGACATTCCCGAATCGACTGAGTCACCGCCTCGCGATTTACGAAGCGATCGAGAATGGAAACACCCAGCGCGGCGGCGCGATGAGCAGGACTGTTCAATCCTGGGGTATTCGTTTAGCCAACAGCCTCATCGAGGACGTTCAACAGAGCGGCAACTCATGGATACATGCAACCGTTCCGGGAATGGATTCTACCCCAATGCCATGGAACCTCCAAACCCGTCGCAGCGCTGACGGGGATACCCAAAGCAGTTTCCTCTGTAGCCTCTCCCCCGGAGGCGAACAGTATACCGGAGTCATTCGATCCCCCGAATTCATTATTCCGAGCCAATTTAGTTTCTACCTCTCCGGCCACGATGGTTACCCAGACAAGCCGGCACAATCACGCAATCACGTTCGACTTCGCCTCAGCGCAAGCAACGAGATCATTGCAAGCGCTCAGCCACCGAGAAACGACACGGCTCAATCGTTCACTTGGGACACCTCCAACGCAGCTGGACAGAAAGGCTATCTTGAGGTCACTGACAGTGATAACGCCGGGGCCTATGCTTGGCTGGCCATCGGCCGCTTCGAACCTGCCATCATTTCTCTCCCAAGACATTCCCCGCAACGACAGCATCAACTACTTACTGCGGCCGCACGAATCGCAGCCCCAAACCCTAGCAGTAATCTTTATCAAACGATGCTAAGGATGCTAGAGACGGGCACCCTCTCTGCGGTAACGCGCGCCGAAATCGCCACTTCACTTTGCCGTTCGCACCCCCACCCCCTAGCTCACCCCGTGGCAGAACGGATAGCAGAACCATCATTGACTACGATCCAAACGACCCGACTTGCCAAGCAACTGTTCAGCTCCGAGTTCACCGAATTGGCACCGAGTATCGTCGAGGAATTATTCCAATCTCTTCCAGCCAGAGGCCAGTCATCGCTTGCTCAAGATCTTTCCGTTAACCGAAACGGCGCACTGCTCGTCATAGAGCTAGCCACTGACAATCTAATCTCCAAAACCGTCTTCGCCTCCAAGGCGGTTCAAGAAAAAATCAAGATCCACGGCTCACAACTGGAGAATCGCCTTGCTCGTCTAGTCAACGACCTCTCGGACAAGTCAGAGAATCTCGCGGACAAGATCCAATCGCTTACTCAGCAGGTCTCAAACCAGCCAGGCAATCGAAACAGAGGAGAAACCTTGTTCGTACAGGCCTGCCAGATCTGTCATCAAATCAATGGCGCAGGGGCGCTCGTTGGGCCCCAATTAGAGGGCATCGGAACTCGAGGCATCGAGCGAATCCTTGAGGATATCCTCGATCCTAATCGCAACGTGGACAAAGCGTTCCAAACACGAACCGTCACGCTCAAAAACGGGAACGTTCTCACGGGACTCTATCGCCGAGAGCAAGGGACGCTCATTTATCTCATCAATGCAGCGGGACAAGAATTCTCCATCGAAAAATCAACAATCTCCCACCAATCCGTCTCGCAAAAATCACTTATGCCAGAAAATTTCGGAGAGCTGTTCGAAACTAGCCAACTATCTGACTTGGTCACATTCTTGCTAAGTTCTGGGAAATAAACTTGGTGGCGCAGGCCTCTTGACACGGGATCAAGACAAGAGCTCTCAAGCCACAAACGAGGAATATAAGACCGCAAGCAATGACCACATCGCTCCAAACGCCTCGCTCATTCTGCCGACCGAGATTGACGTACAAGCAGCAGATCATAGCCGTGCTCGCTGGGCTCACTTTGTTTTTGATCTCAATAGGATCATTGAAGGCTCAAAACCCACTAAACCTTCAAGTTCAATTCGATAGCAGTCTCAGAGCGCTACTTGACTGGACGCCCCATACAGATCCATCGCTTTATACCGTCGAATCCATAGACAACATCACTCACGTCTGGAAGCCCGTGCCACCAGTCGGACAGTGGCCAATCGAAGGCACTTCCTTCCTCGACCTTCGAGCAAGTTTCCTTCCGCAACAACGCTTCTATCGAGTGACAGCGATCCCCCTTCCGAAGCCAGAGAGAGCACGCCTTGTTTCGTTTGAGAAAGACAGCACACTCAGCATTGACGAAGTCGAGAATTGGTTAGGTCAGCTTGGCATTTCAGCAATCACTCCAAGAAGTGGGGTTAGTCTCTACAGTGTTCGGTACGAAACTATAGACGCGTTCGGAAAATCCGTGATCGCCTCAGGGGGAATCGTGACGCCGACCGATTTCGACGAGACTCTCCCATTGTTCAGCTATCAGCACAGCACCGTTCTCAATGCAGAAATCGTGCCCTCTCGATTCAGTTTCTCCAGCTTCGAATCATTGCTCCCCCTGTTTATCGCATCCCAGGGCTATGTGACTTCAGCCCCAGACTTCATCGGTCTTGGTGATTCCCCAGGCCTTCATCCATTTCTCCACGCAACGACAGCAGTTTCTTCAGTCATCGACATGTTGCCTGTCGCTCGAGAAATCGCAGCGCTAGAAAACCTCGAAACTTCGAACGAGCTTTATCTGATGGGATATGGAGAAGGCGGCTATGCAACCATGGCAACTCATCGCGATCTCGAAGGCATGAACGCCCCCCCTTATGAAGTGATCGCCTCCGTACCAATGGCAGGCCCGCATGATCTCTCTGGGCTCTTGCTCGATACGCTACTGCAAGCAGATACGAACTACCCCCAACCGTTCATTCTCCCTTACCTCCTCGTTGCATACAACGACATCTACGCCTTCTACGACGATCCGCTCGATGTTTTCACTGCCGAGATCGTTACGCGAGTCCTCCCATCGCTCAATGGGCGCAGCACAGGTGAATTGATCAACACCATTCTTCCGAGCGAAACTCCCAGGGAATTCCTTCAGCCTGCATTTCTCGAATCGCTGCTGGGTGACTCGAACCACCCTCTACTTGTCGCTCTGAGAGAAAACGATGTTTATGATTGGAAGCCAAGCGCCTCGCTCAGAATGTATCACTGCGACGCGGACGAAACCTTTCCCAAAGCAATCTCAGAACGAGCCCTTGATGCCTTCTTCGACAACGGTTCGAACTCCGCTGAATTGATCGATCCCATTCCTATTCTCAATCACGAAGAATGTGATGCCATCAGCTTCACGAGCGCGATATTGTGGATCGAAACACAGCGCAACTAAGGGCCTTCATTCCAATAGATCTTAACGTTCTTGGTCTTCCGGCCAGCAGCAATAATATCGAGTCGGCCGTCATCGTTCAGATCTGCTAGTTTTAGGTCCTCACAGGCCATCGTATCTTGATCGACAACGGAAACCTCCCACGCATCCCCCGTAGCATTGGGAGTGAATAGCTTGATCCCCACAGGTCCATTGCCCCGCATCGCTCGCCACCCCACAACAACTTGATCTCGGCCTATCCCAGAAAGATCACCACAGGCAAGCGCATGACCATCATTCAGCGTGTCATCAATGACCACCCGCTTCCAAGGTTCCTTAGCAGCCCCACCCTTAGGGGTGTAGATAACCACAGACTGTCCATGAATCGGCTCGATCGCAGCTACAAACTCAGCATCATCTCCCAAGGCCCCCTTCCGAACCTCTCCTGCGCCGCCGCCCTGATCATCCCCGATCATTCTTAAGCGCATCTCACCATCAACCCAGTTTGATACAAAAACACCCTCTTTCCCTCCAATCAAAAGTTCACTCGCGCCGTCGCTATCCCATTGTCCAGGATCGAAATTGTGGGTCACATGAAGATCGTCGTTGATGAGGCGAGTTGTCCATTGATCGCGAGGATTTTCCGGCACCTGATAAGCCAACAGTTTGACGCCGGCTCCCTTCCCTCCCTTGTTCCCTCGCCCGTGCAAGGGAAGAACCAATAACTCCCACTCATCCCGCCAATTCTTAACCCAATGCATCCGATGGACGGTTGGTTCGTGGTGAAGAGAGATTGGAGTCCAACGCTTTGTCCGATCACTCGGCGCTTCAAGGTAGTGAACACTGCCACTTTTTTCTGTATCGCCTGGATTCCATCCAGCGCCCACAGCGATCTCAGCCATTCCATCCCCGTCAATATCCTGAGCGGCAATACAGACGTGATCTCGTTCGGTCAGGTTTTCGGCGATCACATATTTCTTCCAGCTCGGATTCTGGTACCAAACAATCTGATTCTTGTCTGCGAGAAGGATATCCGATTTGCCATCGCCATCGACGTCAGCTATAGCCAAACCGTACCCAATTTGGATCTCATTATCGACATCTTGTGGGCGAAACCGTGGAGCTGCATCGAGTCTAAGAAGCGATGTAGCGATCGTCATCGCTAGGGAGATCCGAATAGCGTGAATCATTTTCATGGATAGGAATAAGTTTTCAGGCGAAGGTAGCCAGCTTCATTGATTGGGCCATTCTACCCCTAATCAATCCCTCCAGCACCAGCTTTTTCTTGATCCGTCGAGCGACGATCGCGCGGGATCAAACGGTCCCAATCTGGGATCTCCTCCGAAAACAACAATCAACGTGCGAATCAAAGAGGCAGCTAGCAGTTTGAGCCGAACCTTTCGTCGCTGCCGCGAAGCCCACAGCTCAGACCTCCAGGGAACAGAAGAACACAGCGAGAGGAATCACCACCAATCAAATGTAGCATCCGGGACCGGCCCTGAATAGCCCCATTCGTAGGCTTCCAGAGGAAAGGAAAAGAACTCCGTATGACCATCCCTGAAGAGCATGTTAGATCGATAGTCGCCTTTGAAATTATGCCACTGACTTTCTCTATCATTCTTATTTCGCCCCACCCACCATTGCCAATCACCAGTAACCAATTTCGTCGAGGGCCCCAAGATCATTTCAGCCCCTTTCATGGGTGTGGCTTGAGGGCTTCCTTTTGCGGCTTTCGAATCGCCCGTCACATGTTTTACCCGTACGGCCTCGACAGCCCATGCGGTGAGGTAGCTATTACCCCAACCCTGGTAACAGGTCTTGGTTCCATTCGGAAAGGTTTGAATCCAGAATGAATCTCCTTTATCCGAAGGACATTGGTAGGACTCAGAGGCTGGCAGGTAAATATTTAGAGGTCGTCGATCTTCTGGCACATTGCCACCGTGCAAGGTCATCGTCCCCGTCGTTCCTCCAAGAGTGCCCCAATCTTCATAGGCCGGATAGAAGTCATCGTTGTCATCGAGATACATCGCAAACCCGAGCCCATGCTGGCGTAAGTTATTGTTGCACTTGATCGTCTTCGCCTTCTCCTTCGCTCTCCCCAACGCCGGAAGCAACATTCCTGCAAGAATCGCGATGATAGCAATAACGACCAAGAGCTCGATGAGGGTAAACCCAATTCGAGATCTAACACGGTTTGGCATGATGAATCAGTTCACTTCATTGGGGGAACCCACTGTCTCCGATTCCCTCATGTTCGTCACATGAACGAGACGATCTCAATCTTGACGAGAATCGAGTTTCCGATCCCCTTATCCAAATATCCGTTTGAGACGATATTGATCGTAGGCCCGGCGCTGACTCGTTGACATCTCTGAAAAGTCAGGCCGCCCATCTTCCTTCACTGGCCATTCATCGGCAGCGGAACTCGATGTAGAACGTTTAGGAACCGCTGACTTAGCCGCTGCTTTTTCGGTCGTCGGAATTGCCGAAGACGGCATAACCGTTTTTCGTTTCGGAGCCTTGCCATCGTAACTCATCGACTGATCTGTCAATTGCAAGTCGTCATCAAGACTCCGATGAGGCTGAATCCCGCGACTCTGAAGCACTCCGTGATAGGCGTGCACGGCTTCGGCTGGATCAATTCGACCATCGGTGATCATTCTCAGCAATTCGATGAAGGCCAACTGGTGCTCCGCATTGTTAATCTTCCGCCCATAGAGAGCCACCCTCGCTCCATATTTCTTGGCATCGTGAATGAGTCGGAACGCATCGTACGTAGTCCCAGCACTCCCCCCTAGAACGCCCACAACCAAATTAGGATCATACTGGGCGATCTCTTCCATCGCCTTAGGACCGTGATAGACAATCTTAAGGAACGTTGGGCGCCCAGCATCCGTCACGCCTGCAAGCGTCCGAATGATATTGTCATTGATGAACTCACCAAGGTTCTCGGCAGGAATGTTAGTAGGAATATTGGGATCAAAGACCTCAAGGAAATAGCGAAACCGTTTGCGCTCAGCCTCCTCACGGAATTCTCGGAAGGCTTCTAAGCTTCGCTTGTCTGCCTGAAGGTCATTAAGGAAAGTGATCGAATAAAGCCCAAGATCCGCTCCAGGGAAACGTTCTTGCGCTCGATCACAAGTCTCCTTGCCACATTGAATGTGGTCAATCGAGGCCGTACGAAAGGGCTGAGCAGGCTCCTTGGTGTAACACCCATGTCGAATGGCCCAAATATCCGTCGCATCATTGGCCCGAGCGGCGGGTGTGATTTCGCTGTGATCAAAGAGACCTTCCTTGATGGAAAGCTGCTCATTAACATAAGCAGACATTAGGAGAATATCGACGACACCCTGGTCGACGACCTCACGGATGATATCGAGAAACTCTGGGAGATTGCGATAATTGTACTCGTCGCGCGTCCAGATTTCGGGAGAGAAACGAGCATCGCGCTCGCCTTTTCTGGAGAGATAGTGCCGGCCACCTGGCGCACGAACGCCAAAGGCCATATCAGCATCCTTGGCGTCAGCAATGATGAAGGCCTTGGAATCCGGGTCGGATTTGATCTCAGCCAATTTGCGATCCAGTGATTTCATCTCACCAGCCTAGGCGCAAAACGAAATCAGCGCTGCACTTTGTCCAGCGTCTCTTTCAACGCTCTTCCAGAATTCTGTAACGCGGTATGCTCTTTAGGCCAAAGTTTCAATTCCACGTGCTTTTCGACACCGGTCCGCCCCACGACACTAGGCACGCTCAAACAAATATCACGAACGCCATACGCCCCTTGAACAAGCGACGAGACAGGCAGCAACTGTTTCTGATCCAGAGCGATCGCATGAATCACATCGCGAATCGCGACACCAACTGCCCAACCGGCGCCGCCTTTCCGCTTGATCACCTCGGCCCCACTGCCTCGAGTGCGTTGAAAGATGTTATTCTGAAAACTAGGACTACAGCTGTCCAATCCGGAGAGAGGAAAACCATTGACTGTTGCGGAGGACCACACTGGCAACATCGAATCCCCATGCTCTCCTAATATAAGGGCACGTACTTGAGTCGGAGCTAACTCCAAAGCCTCTGCGATTAGAGAACAGAAACGAGCGGTGTCCAGCATTGTACCCAGCCCAATGACTTGTTGCCAGGGAAGGTCTAGTTTCTCCACAGCAAGTTGAGTCAGGATATCCACCGGATTCGACACCACGAAGACCTTCGCTGTCTTGGCATATCCAGCCGACTTAATGCTCTCGAGAATCTGGAGAAAGAGCGCGACGTTCCGGTTTATCAGATCCAACCGTGATTCATCCGGCTTCCGGCGCAAACCAGCAGTTATCAAGAAGACGTCAGAATCAGCAGCCCTCTCATAGTCTCCGGCGTATATTCGTTGATCCGCGGTGAACGAACTCCCATGCAATAGATCGAGCGCTTCACCCTCTGCCATCTCAGCATTCGCGTCAAGAATCTGAATCTCTGAAACAATCGCACCAGCCTGCAAAGCAAATGCCGCACAGGATCCAACTCGTCCCCCACCTCCGATTACCGTTACCTTCATACTGCTATCGAAAATCTAAATTACCGTTGTAGATTAGCCATAATCTGATCGGTCACAGCCTTGACAATGGATTCAACATTGCTATCCGAAGCCGCCGCAGACGTTGGCGTTGGTTTTGCAGGAACGTCACAACTCACACCAGCGCGAAACTCATTATTGTCACACAATTCACACTCCTTCAGTCCAAAACGAGGATCAGGAATCCCGAGCGTTTGTTTGATCTTCAACAGATCTTGAAGTTGCTCAGGATTCATCGTTTTCAGCGGTTCGCCCAATTGGGAAGCGACCCAAATCGTTCGACAATAGGCCTCAAGTATCTCCATCTTGAAATAGGCATCCTCGACATTGAGATGGCTCCAAGACACGGCTCCATGATTCCCCATCAGGATCGTATTATGTTTTTCAGCCAAGTCCGCAACCAGTTTCCCCATCTCCGGCGTTCCGGGCGTGCGGTAGGGTGCGATCGGCACTTTCCCAACGAAAACCTCGATCTCAGGAATCATACAGGTCGGCGGCTCGACTCCAGCCACCGCATATGCCGTCGCATGGGGAGGATGGCAATGCGCCGTCGCTTTGGCTCTAGGGACGGTCTTCATGATTTGAAGATGCATCAGGATCTCACTGGTCCGCTTCTTTAAGCCTGCCTTCTGATTGCCATCCAAATCAACCAAGGCCATATCTTCAGGTTTCATGAAGCCCTTGGAAACTAAGGTCGGCGTGCACAACGCAAGATCGTCGGCAACCCTAATAGCAATGTTTCCACCATTGCCGTCAACATAAGCCCGCTGCCACATTCGGCGACCCATGTCACAGATCTGCTCCTTAAGGTCATGCATCTCTGCCGTGTTGAAGAACGCTTCAAGCTCAGCTGCGGAACTGGCAGCAGAAATGTTTCCTGTTTCAACCTTGGCGACGGCACCCGACAGGCTATTGAGATCAGCGGAACCAGTGCTCCTGCCGCCCTGATGTGACCGTACAAGATCCCGTGCTGACGGTGTTAGAATCGCATCCCCAGGCAAACTGCTCAAGGAACCTCCTTGTTGCAATAAAACCTCTACGTCTCGAGCGCTTACAATCTGTTTCATTGTTTGGGTGAATAGAAAATTTCGTCAATTAGGGCCGCATTGATCGCATCGATCGGAGGCGGTTCATCAAAAGGGGAGGCAGCTTCTCGGCCTTCGACAAAACCAATGGTATCACCGAGTCCTCCTCCCAGATTATCAAATACAACTAAGGACGGTTCTTTGCTGATGGGAAGATCTTCCCGTCCGTGTTCCAACATCTCTTTCTTCCCATGGGGACTAACAATGAGCCAACGGCCGCCCTTTAGAAGGGGCACCGATTGACTTAGTGTCACACGTCCTATGACCTTGCCTACTCTCATCTGGCTAGCTCTTCACTCGTCTCATCGACAATTCCTGAAATCATCATTCGAACCGGGCTTTTCTGATCCCCAACAGCCGTTCTCGAGGCCATTCCATCTGACGAGACGATCACTTTCTGGTGCATCCCAGCGCCAAGCGGATCGATCGCCACAACAGGTGTCCCTTCGTCCTCGCCATCGGCGGCGAGCGGCTGGCAAATTAAAAAACGCCACCCATTCAAACTCGCGTGTTTCCTGGTGGCAACGAGACTGCCTTCTACCCGTGCCAAAAGCATCGGCTCAATAAATCCGCAAATTATCTACCATCACGCAGCGACGAACTCGTGTGAAGGTTTGTGGATTCGTTACTCCTTCCCCCGTAGGGGTCGCGATGGAATAGCTCAGGTAACCTTCACCACCCAATCCCAGGCCGGCCATACATGGCCCGTTCTTAACAAAGAGAGTCGTATCGAGCGCACGCGCCATCGCCGTCATATGATTGACGTTATGCGAGTGAATGATTGATGTGTGCTTGTACTGATGCTCGGCAATTTTGCAGGCCTCAATACCCGCCTCAATTGACGGCACCCTGACGATCGGTAGGAAGGGCATCATTTGCTCCTCCTTGACAAAGGCATGATCGGCGGAGGTCTCGGCAAAAAGGAGTTCTGTTCGGGCCGACAGGTTGATTCCGGCGGCTTCCGCCAGCACGGCTGCGTCTCGTCCGATGAGATCCTTGTTGACCACCGGATCAGGGCATCCTGCCCCCTCGCCTTCTTTGAAAGTAAACGCCGCCTGGGTCAGCTGCTCCAACTGATTGTCACGTAAGCGAAAGGCACCTGCCTTTTCCAAAGCAGACATGAATTGATCGGCAACGCGATCAAGAACAAACACTTCCTTTTCCCCAATACAGAGAAGGTTATTGTCATAAGTCGCTCCTTTGATCACAGCCTCAGCCGCACGATTCATACAGGCCGTATCGTCAACGAGCACAGGTGGATTTCCAGGACCGGCGCAAATGGCCCGTTTTCCAGTTTGCATCGCAGCCTTGACCACACCGGGACCACCCGTCACGCAAAGCAAACGAACCGCTTCGTGAGCACACATTTCTTTGAACGAATCAAAGCTTGGCTCTTCAATGATACAAACCAGATTCTGAATTCCAGTTTCCCGCTCAATCGCTTCGTTAAATGCCCGAACAGCCATTGCAGCACACTTCGCTGCAGCCGGATGCGCATTGAAAACAACAGCGTTTCCAGCACCAACGATATTAACAATATTGCCAGCCAAGGTTGGGACTGAATGAGTCGAGGGAGTCACTGCACCCACGACACCAAAAGGAGTGTACTCTTCCAATGTAATCCCATGATCACCACTTCGACCCGAAGGTCTCAACCATTCGACACCAGGAACCAGTTTAACGATCTGAAGCTTCTCAATCTTATGATCCAGCCTGCCAATCTTCGTTTCTTCGAGCTCTATACGCCCCCATTCCTCAGCCTTATCGGCACACATCGTCTTGACGATTTCTTCAACCTGACGACGGGCTTCAATGCCTTTCTCACGAAGTTGGAGATAGGCATCATGGGCTGCTTCGCACGCTTCCGCAGCTGTCTGAAAGACCCCATGAGCGCCCCCCTTGTGATTCGCCCCATGGCATTGACAAGAGTCATCTTGGCTAGGAGTGACGGCAGCTCCTTGGCCTTCCAATCTCCCGAGCACCTCCGCGACGACATCGCGGATTAAAGATTCATTTAGTGCATTCGACATTATTGTAATCCTTCCCTCTCACTACACAGATGCGATCTCAAATGCACCCGCTACGACCCGGAACTAAAAATCTGTTTCCCCAGAACATCCACCGCGTCAACAATCCCGATGATTACGGCGTCCACTGGCACGGCCTTCATACTCGGGGCCAGACGAGCACTGCTCCCCTGACAGAAGAGAACCAACTCCCCTTCCCCTGCACCCACGCTATCTACCGCCACCACTGTATTCTTGCCCGGACGAAATTTTGTTGGATCCTCATCGTCCACAAGCTGTGGGCGCAGCAAGAGAAGTTTGCGCCCATTCATGGACGGATCCTTCTTGGTCGAGACGACCGATCCTTCAACCCGAGCCAAAAACATGTGGTCCTACTTCTTTCCAGGTAAGACCGAATCGACATCGGCATGAGGGCGCGCAATCACATGCACGCTCACAAGATCGCCACCGATCCCTTTGATAGCCTCGGCTCCAGCATCCGTTGCCGCTTTGACCGCAGCCACGTCACCGATCACCACTGAGGTAACCAGAGCACTACCGACCTGAGTCATCGGACCCGCCAGTTTCACATTAGCTGCCTTCAACATCGCATCGGTTCCTTCAACCAATGCAACTAGGCCACGCGTTTCGATCATTCCAATCGCTTGATTTGCCATGGGATTGTTTATCCTAATTGTTTTCTAAAAATCGTTTTACTTCTCTTGCTACGACCAACTCTTCATTGGTTGGAATCACAAAGACCTTCACCTTCGAATTCGCAGCACTAATCTCTGCCTCTTCACCTTGGGCAGCCTGGTTCTTCGCCTCATCGATCTGAATACCCAACTGATCAAGATCAGCACAGATCTCCGCCCGTATCTCACTACGATTCTCTCCAATGCCAGCGGTGAAAACCAGGGCATCAACGCCATTCAGCTGTAAATGATAGGAACCTATCCAACGGCGCGTTTCGTGAATGAGAAAATCGACTGCCAACTTGGCCGCTTCGTCACCCGATTCGGCATGGGTCTGAATATCGCGTAAATCGTTGTATCCTCCAGACAAGCCCTTCAAGCCCGCTTCAGAGCACAACTGACGCTCCACGTCGTCAATTGACAGCCCTTGAGTTCGCATCATATGGATCAGTGCAAACGCGTCGACATCACCGACCCTATTGTTATTCGGCAAGCCAGACTGAGGACTCATCCCCATGCTATTCCCAATCGCTACACCGTCACAAATCCCCGTGACTGACGAACTGCCACCTAAATGGCAGGACACCACGCGTAACGGTGCCCCTTCAGTCTTCGAACGGCCATCATCGACATACAGCTTTCGCGCTCGGTCAGCGACGTCATCGCGTCCCAACAACTCCGCGGAGCGTTCCGCAATAAACTTGTGACTAGCCCCATGGAAGCCCCATCTCCGCACACCAGCATCGAACCAAGACGAAGGAACGCCATAGCGCTTTGCCGGCTCGGGGATCCATTGATAGAACGCGGTCTCAAACAGACCAATGAGCGGCGTCTTTGGCATTCGCTCCGAGAAGACTCTCACCCCGGTGAGATATGCAGGATTGTGAGCGGGTGCGACAGTGTTCCCTGCCTCCATCGCCTTGAGCACTCGGTCATCAAGTGACACGCAGCCAGTGACTCCGTCCGCCAGAACTGTTTTAAAACCAACCGCTGCAAGATCGGCAGCCGACCCAATATGCCCGCCATCGGTCAACTCACGCAAACAGCCATCCACCGCCTTACTATAGTCCTCAACCCGTTCAAACCCTCCCCGCGTTAGCAGACGCTCTTCGTTTCCAGAGAAATCAAAGAGACGATACTTCAACGAAGTTGAGCCAAGGTTTGCGATGAGAACCTTCATCGGTATTAGTCTAGAATCGTGGAATCTCCTAGCTGAGCCACTTGCCCAAACCGCTCAATTCTTCATGCGGACGAGGAATCACTTGAACACTCACGACTTCACCGACCTGAGCAGCAGAGGCAGCTCCGGCGTCCGTCGCAGCTTTCACAGCAGCCACATCACCACGGAAAAATCCCGTCACAAAACCACTTCCCACCTTTTCCCAGCCCGTCATTGTGACATCGGCTGATTTAAGCGCTGCGTCGCAGGCTTCTAGCATCGCGCACAATCCGCGCGTCTCAATCATTCCTAAAGCTTGTTGAGCCATAATCGTAATTCTTTAAATTTAAAATCTCTCGCCAAGCCCAGCCTAGGCGCTTGCTTTCGCCTTCGGCACATCCACAAACGCCTTTAGCAGATCCTCATGGGGACGAGCCAAAATGTGGGAGCTTACCAATTCACCAACACGGCTTGCCGCGTTCGCGCCAGCATCGACAGCCGCCTTCACGCTACCAACGTCTCCGCGGGCCAATACAGTTAAGAAACCGCCCCCAATGGGAACCGTCTTGACGAGCCGCACGTCAGCGGCTTTTACCATCGCATCGCTGGCTTCAACTGCGCCAACGTAGCCTTTGGTCTCGATCATTCCGAGTGCTTCACTCATAGGTCTTGTTACTGTTTTCGTTTTCTCTTCGTTGTTAAAATCCCTAAAGGAACACCAGTTCTAACCCCACCCATCAGACGATAATCTCACAATGACTATCTGCCTGAAGGTTACAGGCATTCCCTTCATCCGTATCAATGTGCACCTCAAGCTTGAAACTCGGATCTACCCGCACGAGCATCTTGTCCAAGGTAAGCCCACATGGACCACTGATTCGTAGCCCAACATCGTCTCCCTGCTTAACGCCATAGTATTCCGCGTCGACAGGACCCATATGCACATGACGAAGCGCCCGAATCACCCCCTGCTCCATCTTGAAAAAGCCGGCCGGCCCCATGAGCATTCCTCCCGGGGTTCCCTCAATGCTCCCAGACCCACGCAACGGAATCTCAAAGCCCAAGGCGATAGCATCAGTATAAGCCAACTCGACCTGATTGAGCGTTCGACAAGGACCAAGAATCCGCAAATTTGAGATCACTCGACTTCGGGGCCCAATCAAGGTGACTGTCTCTTTAGCCGCGAATTGCCCCTCTTGATAGAGCCACTTGTGAACCGTCAGCTGGTGCCCAGGCCCAAAAAGAGCTTCGACCGCCTCTTGGGTCAGATGACAATGACGGGCACTCACGTTGACAACCAACGGATTTGGAGCACCTGCCGCCTGAGGCACAGTCACTCCCATCCGTTCATAGACGGCTTGTCGCACCAAGTGCTCTACAACGGCACGATGGGGGGCATTTTGATTCGATGACATTGGCTACGATCACAAAGTTGCACAAACTACCAAATTCTGTCAAATTATATCTTCCAATATCTTTCATACTTGTTCACTCTAGGTCACGATTTAGCAACAGTTGGCACCTCTGCCCATGCAAGCCGAAGAAAGACAGACCCGAATTGAGGCCTACCTCCAGAAAATGGAGTTCGCTTCCTTGGATGAACTATCAGAACTCGTCGACGCTTCCGCTTCGAGTGTTCGTCGAGATTTGGCTACGTTGGAGTCGAAGGGCACCGTCAAGCGTACCCACGGAGGCGCCCGTTTAACGGCACCTCGCACGGACGAGTTCGCGTTCACCGCCCGTGATTCCCATCAATTGGCCGAGAAGGAAGCCATCGGAAAGGCCTGCGCCGAACTCGTGGGTAGCAACCAAAGCGTCATTGTCGACGCCGGAACAACGGCCTATCACGCAGCTCGCTACCTAGAACCAAAGACCCCACAGATCATAACCAACTCGCTTCCGGTTGCGAACCTCTACAACGCGGCCACACAAGTGGAGGTACTTGTCTCAGGGGGAGTGATCTACCCTCGGCTTGGCGTCTTGGTTGGCCCCCATGCGGTTGAGGCGTTTTCCAAAGTGCACGTCGACGTCGCTATCATGAGCGCTGGAGGGATCACCATGGAGGGGATCATGAATTCGCACGCACTCCTGGTAGATATTCAGCGAGCCATGATTCGGGCTGCTCAAAAGGTGATCTTCTGCCTCGACCACACGAAGTTCGGTCGAAAGTCGGTTTCTATTTTATGCGACCTTTCAGCAGTCGATACGATCGTCACTGATTCAAAAGTCCCCGAAACCTTGATGAGCCAGCTCCGGGATTCGGGAATCAGGATCATCATCGCGCGCTAGCAAAGCGCCCCTCAGCAGCGCCACCCTTCCTCTAAACAGAAAAACCGCCAACAGGCGCATCCTGCTGGCGGCTGATTCGAAATTATCGCTCTACTTTAGATCGAGCGAGGCAACTGATCGTTGTACTCTCGGTCTCGGGAAATCCCAGGAAGTGGGATGGGATATTTTCCATCCGGTCCTGCCTGAACTGGCGCATCTGAGTCAAAGGTCAACTTGTCGATATTCGGTGCGAACTCGTGATCGCTATTCAAAATATCATCAAATGTGACAACCTGCCCCGTATGTGCAGCCATCCGTCCCATTGATGTGACCATACTTGCTGTCGCACCCCGTGGCACTTCGTTGTATGGCTTGTTGTTCTTAATCGCATCAATCAAGTCTTCCCATTCAAGTTCATAAGGATTCTTTTCTGGTTGAGGGAAGGCCCAAATCATGTTTTTGCGAGTCATCTTGTGCCCCTTGAAGGTTCGGCAACGTCCTGGTGAATGGGAACTTGTGGAAACGATCCCCAAGCCTTTCGCACCGTGCACGTAGCTGGCGAACTGATCATGACATCCCACCATCGTTCGCCCGTTCATATGGAAACTTGTGCCATCATCAAACGTATACTCAACCGCATACGAATCGAAGTTCTGATCGACCTTGTCGCCACGGTAATGCCGACCACCAAGCGCATGCGCCTTCACTGGCCAAGCATTCTTCATCCAGCAACACTCGTCAACCTGATGAATATAGAAATCGCTATACAACCCTCCACTCGCCCAAAGGAAGCTATGGAAACGAGAAATCTGATACATCAACTCTTTCTCGTTCTCAGGTTTCTTGTCTGAGAAAGCAGAGCCAACCGGCCCATGCATACGATAGGCACGCATCGAAATGATATCGCCAATTTCTCCGCCCTGGATCCGATCAAACAATTCGCGTCGAGCCCGACAATGTCGTACCATCAAGCCAACACCAACCTTAAGGTTCTTCTCGTCAGCTTTCTTCGCCAAATCAAGCATGCGGCGGGTTGCCGGACCATCAACGGTCACTGGCTTCTCCATGAACACGTTCACGCCCTTTTCAATCGCATAGGTAAAGTGGACCCAACGGAAGCCTGGAGGCGTGGTAAAGATAACAATGTCGCCAGGACGAAGAGAGTCAATAGCCTGCTTATACCCATCAAAACCGATGAAGCGGCGCTCTTGAGGAACATCCACTTGATCCTTGAATCTGCGGCTCAAGGTCTGGTAGCTACTCGACAATCGATGATCAAAAACATCGGCCATCGCAACTAGTTTCACAGGACCGTTGGAAGCAACCATCGCATTCGCTGCAGCCCCCGTTCCACGTCCCCCGCAACCTACCAGCGCAATGCGAATAGTGTCGTCGTCAGATGCATGGACATGAGGCAATGCTTGACCTGCAAGTGCTGATACGGCGGCCAGCTTTCCTGTGTTTTTAATAAACTCACGACGATTCGTGGGTTGAGAGGTGCTTTCGTTCATAGCAATATTTCCAATCTAAAAAATTCTTCGCCACCCAACCGAGACCTTTCGCGGCCTAAATATGTGATGACTGAATCCGGATCTTATCGTGACTTCGACAAGATTTGCAATAGGAGATCCAACGGACAAACTCCCTAAGGCTACCGTCGGACGCCTTCATCTTCTTCGAACTCAGGCGAAAAAGACCATGCGTTACCCGGTAAACACCAGAACGATCAAATCCGATTCACCAGCCTACGAACCGTCTAGGTTCGAGCGGACAATAACCATCAGACGATCTCAGCCCCCTTGTTATTCAACCTCGTCTCCCGAAGGCGCCGTTCCCCAAGGACAACCCCAGACAAAAGCGCTTGAGAGCGGCTAATGTCTGAGATTCCAAGCCGTTAACCATTCGTGCCGCACTTTCCGAAACCCTCGCTCAAGCAGCCGCTCTTCAAGATCAAGCATATGCCCCGCACCATAGAACACAGCGATACGCCGTTTTCCTTGGCGAATCTGTTCTCCCAAAACCTTCAGTGCAACGCGATTACGAGCGGATACAATCACTGATCCCTTTCCGTCCATACCTTGATCAATCCCGGAAAGCATTCCTTCAATTTGCTCCAGTTGCTGGGCAAACAACCATTTAAGGGCATGAGATCGGTCATCCTGAGAAAACGCCAGCAAGAGGTCGAAAGCAGAGATCTGGCGACCAGCCCCAGTCATTTGCAGTTGCTTCTCATGAAGCATTGATTGAAGGAACAGCGTCAAGAAATTCTCGCCCTTCTCACGCTGCAGCCGGGCAAAGGTTCGGGGATCCATATCAGCGTGAACAAAATTCTCAGGCGAATAATCGACACCTTCCAGTTGAAACTCGAGCCCCAACATCGATTTCATCGCCAGCTGAATCTGACTAATTGGATGCCCGTTTCCCGACAGAGCTTGCGGCCGAACACTCTTGTCCTTAATCATCTCATAGAGCACCGAATCGTAGCGAAGAAAGCGCTCATTCAAATCCTCGTAGTACTCGCCATCTGCAATATGCAGTGCCCCGACCAGGGCGACCTCAACCCCACTCGGGAGCCGGTAAGTTGTCAGAGCCGTATCGACGTGCCCTTCACGAACCCCAGTTTCGACAAACCGAAGGAATTTAGATTCCGCACCGCAGACCGCCAAGGTGCTGACGACAAACAATACCAGAAAACAAGCCAGACGACGCTTACTTGGGGCTCCGAGCATTGAGGTCTTTGTCAGCATGATGAATAAGTCTTATTTCAGCCCTAGTATTTTGAACCAATCATCCGATAAAGAGAATCTAGCGTACAAGCTCGATTAAGTCGATTCCCCCCGCCAACATTACCCGATTCTTTCTCCTTAGGCGCCGACTTACTTGCAACATGCACTCGAATCGGCTTCCGATCGCTTTCCGGCTTTTTCACATCTTCACGAATTGCCGACAACTCACCAGCGTCAAGCCAATAACCGCCACATCCAGGGCACGAATCTACTTCGACTCGATGGTCGGCACTAAATAGATGCCGCTGCATCTTCACCGAGGCACAACGAGGACAGCTTCGCTTCCGAACATCATCAACGACTAACCCGGGATCCCGTGCGATATCCTTGATCTCGGCAGGCAACTCCTCATCAACGCGGGCTAGCTCGAAGGCATCCAACCAAATCCCCCCGCAACCGCCATCGCAAACATCAACCGTCACACTCTCCAGATCCCGCGGGCTTAGTTCTCGATCACATGCTGGACACTTCATGATCAAAAGCTACGCCACTTCTCGCTCTAGAATCAAATTCAATCTCATCTCGGCCCAATAAACGAAAGGGCTACGAATCGATGCAGAATCGCGTCTCGGCGCCGCGCCCCACAGAAAGCTCACACAGGGGCCCATCAAGGTAAAAGACGGCCCCCTTCCCTGGTTCGATAGTCACCTCAGTGTAACTAACGGTCGCGGCCTCGCGACGATGCATGCAAACGGAAAGCGCTCCCTTAGTAGGATCATGACTCCCATGAAATGCCCGCATTCCAGCGCTCGTTTGAAATCGTTCGCGGCTCACCAAATCGAAATACATACGACGATTTTCTTGGGCTCCGGATTCGTCGTAGCCAGACGAAGCCCACAGGCCCGCAGACCACGGATGCTCGAATTTTTCAAGAGTCACCCCATCCCATCGCCACTCGCAGATCAACTCCGTTCGCTGCGAGACTCCCAATAGTCGGAAGGGCCGAATACGACCCAAAGGTTGATTTGAAATGGAGTCCTCAACCTCTCCCAACGACTTCAAACAAGCCAAGGAGTCTACCAGCTCACCCCGACTGTAGGGT
>CAJXVR010000116.1 GCA_913061285.1 uncultured Verrucomicrobiota bacterium
GCCACATAGAGTTGACTGGTCCATACCGGCACAAAAATCTCGGCCAAGGCCCCGGTGTCCGCGTGCCGAATCGACGCCTCACCCACCCCTTGTCCGCCACCGTTCGCACCAAGAAATTCCCCTCGGAAGAGAGCCCCTGGGACTTCACACTGAACATTGTATCGGCGATTCTGAGGCGAATAAATGGACGCGTAGGATCGCCCTCGAAGCATAGCCCCTCCCTGCCCTTCAACAACATCAACCACATGGAACTCATTCCATTCCGATTCTCCCGAGCGCAAGCGATAGCCGATGTAGTAGATCAACAGCGAAAACACGACCACATAGGCAGGGAAGGTAAGCCACGTTAACATCTGTCGGTCAATGCGTTTAAGAAACCAGTGATCAAAAGGTCCAATGACGACGAGATAGACAACCAACAACAAGAGCAACCACTGAACTGGTAATTTCCGCACTTGCCGACTTTCAATCAGAGAACCGAACACGCCGTCAATACTTGAACCGCCCCAGGTATTGAATCGAGCGGCATCAAACCACTCGCTTGGCACTCGGTTCAATTTGGCCCAAAACCACGTTTTACTCTTCCACGACCGAAACGGCTCCCGTTCTGGACTAAAGGTCAAGACAGTCACCAAACCTCGACCGCGTTCGGCACTCACGACCAAAGGAATCCCCTCAGCTTCCAGCAACACGTCACCATCGACTAGCTGTCCAGTCACAATTGGCAATTCCCCGGTCTCAAAATCTAATTCTCGAGGGGCTCGGCTATAGGCAAAGCTATTATCGTTTTGCAGCCCGCGTCGGCTTCCATTGACCACCTCCCGACGGGCGGACCCAGCAGAGACGGCGGGAACGGATTCAGAAGACACATCCGCCAACCAATCAAAAAACGTCGAGCCGACTGTTATTTGACTGACACTTTCAGGGATGAAGGGACTGAGGGGACGCAGCCAGTCGCTTGCGAGCACATCCGTTGGTTGTTCAATCGCGAGTATCAAATGGCCACCACCAGCAATCCATTCTGACAACGCCGAGATATGACTCGCATTGAGTTTCAATGCTTGTTCCGAATTCAAGTACAAGGAACTCAACCCTTCGAGAGCAATTGATGTGGTCGGAAACTGGTCCAGCGTGATTCGCCCAATCTCTGGCTGCATGGTCGATTCATTCTGCCGGATTTCAGGGAACTTGGGCATTCCGGCAAAAGTCCGAGACATCGAGCCCATGATAATTCCCTCCCAAGAAACCTCTTTGGCGCGAATACTTGGCTGCTCTGCCCTTAGCTTGCCAGACTCATCATAGAGTCGCCCATCCCAACTCGCCAGACCACCGCTTGAGTGAAAAACCGGAATCACGACACGCTTTCGTGTATTCGTCGGCAACTCAATCTTGAGCTGACGCTTCCGCTTCGATCCGAGATGACTCCCTGAGATCTCAATCGTACCGGTGAATGCCGGTCCGTCATTCATCACTTCGCAGGTGACCGGAATCCAACTCACCTCCCGCACGACGCCTCCGTAACCTACAAATACATCGAATTGAAGCGCTTGGCAGAGATTCGGCACTGAGAACCCAATCACGAACATCATCGCGGCCAGCCTCTTAAGGCAACTAACGCTCTTCACGCAATTGGAACGAGTATTCATCAAACTTCTCTCTAACCGATTTACCAAGCTCTCCAGGGACCCATAGGGATTAATCAATCATTCGTTCAAACACCTCAATTCAAGGATGCTATCAAACGCTGGAGCGTCGATTGCACCGCAGGAACATAGCTACTCCCAAAAAGATTGAAATGATTCAATTGGTGATAGAGCAAATACAAATCACGCCGCTTCTCAAACCCCGCCTCCAATGGATACTCAGATTGATAGGCGGCAAAGAAACGTCTACTGAATCCACCGAACATTTCAATGATACCAAACTCGGCTTCACGATCTCCAAAATATACCGCGGGGTCATAAATAATCGGTTCCTCGCCCTCACGAGCAAAACCCACATTTCCTGACCACAAATCGCCATGAAGTAGCGACGGCTGCGGGTTGTAGTCTGAGAAAAAATGTTCTACCTGGTCCAGCAATTCTGTGTGACCGTCGAAGACCATGCCTTGCCGGGCAGCAAGTTCAAATTGATAAGCGAGTCGTTCTTCCTTCAAAAACCCAACCCACGACGCATGAAAGGAGTTTCTTTGAGGAGTCAAGCCGATCGTGTTATCGCGATCCCAGCCAAATCGATCTCGCTTTCGTCGATGAAGTCGAGCGAGCCCTTCACCTAATCTCTGTTGTCCTCTAGGGGTTGGAGGAGTCATCGAAATATACTCCATGGCGATCCACTCCCAGGAATCCGACTTCCCGAGCCCATAAACGACAGGAACTCGAATAGCATCCGCTCTCGATAACTCCTCTAAACCAGCTGCCTCAGCTTCGAACATTCCAGACCTCCCCTGGCTGCTCACCTTGAGCATCACATCCCGCTCCCCATTGCTCACACAAACCGCCTGACAACGACCCCCACCTCCGAGCGGCTTCAACGACTGAGTCACCACCGTCCCGCCGACCGTCTTCGACAGCTCTTTACAGATCTCGGCCCAGGGAACGGTTTCCATCACTCAATATGCCGTTCGTTTCTCAAGAAGGCGATTAAACCTTCGCTTCCGTCTTCTAAGAGATCAAAGACTTTTTCAAAACCGGCCTGTCCACCGTAATAGGGGTCAGGAACTTCGGTTTCAGAGGAATGCTGCACGAAATCACAAAATAAACGAATCTTCTCCCTATACTGACCAGCACCATCCAAATTCGTCACGTAATCAAGATTATCTCGATCCATGACGAGGATCAAATCGAAGGTCGCTAGATCCGACATTTGAACATGACGCGCTCGTCCGCCGATCTCAAATCCTCGCTCCTGCCCGGTTCGCCGAATCCGCGAGTCCGGTGCCGATCCAGCATGAAAATCAATCGTACCAGCAGAATCACATTCGATCTGCCCCTCTCCTCCCTCTTGGCTTACCATCTGCCGAAACACACCCTCAGCTGCAGGTGAACGACAAATGTTCCCCATGCACACAAACAGTATTCGATACATTTTCCCCATATTCTTTCTGAAACCACCCTTCCCTCTACAAAGAATGCCACAACACCCTCGTTTTCAGACACTCTATCCGATAAAGAGTTCAAACTTCGTTGTGGAATGTTCAACGCTGACATCCCAACACCGACAAGGCAATTGCAAAATATCATTGAATCTTCAGACAAAGAATTCTGCGCTGGATTTTGCCTCGGAACCCATTCAGAATAAGGGCATATGAAGTTCGTCCTAACGACCCATAATGTAAAACTGACAGCCGCCATTGAAGAACATATTCTGACCCGCATCGAGAAGCTAGAGCACTTCGACCGATGGGCCGTCGATGCTCGAGTCAATCTCGAGCACGACAAGACACGGTCTCCTGAAAAGCAATTCAAATGCTCAATCCGATTGGGCGTCCGAGGACCTGATCTCTACGCTGAAGATTCTGAGAATGACCTCTATGCAGCGATCGATCTAGTTACCAAGAAGATTGAACAGCAGATCCGAAAACAGCACAGCAAGAAAAAGGCGAAGCGAATCAGCGAACCAGCCAAGCGCAAACGCAAAGCTCAGGAAGCCTAGCAATCGAATGCCTGCCAAGGCGTCGCTGATCAATTAATTTGATGGCACCATCATTCATGGTGCCATCGCTCTTTCTGCTCCTAGAGGACTCTAGCAGCCCCACGGTTCGCGACACGACGTAGTCTACGTCTCACCCTCTATCAAATGCCCTCAAAGATCCTTCGCTCCCGTATCGTTCTTCCGCTGGTTGCCCCTCCCATCGAGAACGGGGCTGTGCTAATCAAAGATGACACGATCATCGAAGTCGCACCCTTTTCCTCGATATCACGGAATGAGGATCAAGACTTAATCGATCTCGGAGAGAGCATCCTTCTTCCCGGCCTGATCAACTGTCATTGCCATCTCGATTACACAAAAATGGCGGGCATGATTCCCCCTCTGAAACATTTCTCAGACTGGATTAAAGCGATTATTGCGATCAAGGCTTCTTGGAGCTATACGGAATTCGCTGACTCGTGGATATCCGGCGCACGAATGCTCGAACGCAGTGGCGTCACTTCCGTGGTGGATATTGAAGCGGTCCCTGAACTTCTCCCAGAAGTATGGCCTGCAACTCCCCTTCGTCTATGGTCTTGCCTGGAGCTCATCAACGTTCGCTCTAAGACATCGCCAGCAACACTCGTTTCAGACGCGCTCTCTCAAGTCGCGACTCTCGAATCCTCTCACCCAAATCAGTGCGGACTGTCCCCTCACGCGCTCTACACGACGACCGATGAGCTGAGACAAGAAGCCCTCCACCGAGCACGACATGATCAACGTGTTCTGACAACACACATTGCAGAGTCGAAGGAAGAAAGTGCGATGTACCAATCTGCTACAGGCCCACTGCACGATTGGCTTGCCCCCCAAGGCAATGCGGCACACTGTGGGGAAGGGAGTCCCATCGCCATTCTCGAGCGCACAGGCTACCTCAATTATCCTATCTTGGCTGCCCACGTAAATAATCTCGACGCTGAAGATGCCTCTCAGCTTGCCAGCCACCACGCATCCGTCGCCCATTGTCCGCGCAGCCATGCCTATTTCAATCACCCCCACTTTGACTGGCGAAGCCTTCAAAAAGCGGGCGTCAACATCACGCTAGGGACGGACAGTCTCGCCAGTGTCAAGACGAAGGGAAACACCACTCCTCGCTTAGACATGTTCGCCGAGATGACCTGTCTCGCAACGAGTGAGTCAGCCCCCCAACCGATTGAGATTCTACGCTGGGCAACGATAAACGGCGCTAAAGCGATTTTCCGTTCGAACGATCTGGGACAATTGAAGGGCGGATTCAAGGCAGATCTCATAGCAATCCCCTTTAATGGCCCAATCACCAAAGCTTCTGAAGCAGTAGTCAGCTTCGACGGTGAGGTGAGTTTCTCAATAATCAACGGAACGATGATTGGCTCGCTCGAGCAACAAGCACACCTCTCTTCCAATTCGCCTTAGTTCGACAACTCATTGAAACCTGCATCACTCGCCTCACGATGAGCTCGTTCACGAAATACCTCAACGATTCACTCGCGGAAATCCACGAGCAAAATCTCTATCGAACCCTCAGGGAAATCGATAGTCCGCAAGATATTGTTCTAAAGAACAATGGGCAGTCGGTCATTAGTTTCGCATCGAACGACTACTTGGGACTCGCAAACCACCCTACGGTCCGCGAAGCCGCTAAGCGGGCCATTGATGAATTCGGAGGAGGTTCTGGAGCATCTCGTCTTGTCACCGGATCACTCACGCCCCACAGACTTCTCGAAAACCATTTGGCCAAGTTTAAGAACACGGAAGCCGCTCTTTGTTTCAGCAGTGGTTATCAAACCGCACTCGGCGCTCTGACATCGGTCCTCTCAGCGAATGACACTGTCTTTAGCGACCGACTCAACCACGCTTGCTTGATCGATGGCATTCGCCTCTCGAAAGCCCAAGTCAGAATCTTCGATCACAACAATGCAAAACACCTCCGCAAACTCCTTCAGGAGGAAAGAACCCAACGCGCAGCCACCCAATCTCAAAGAGGCCAGCTGCTCATTGTCACCGAAAGTGTGTTCTCCATGGACGGAGATCTGGCACCGCTCTCAGAAATCGCAACGATCAAAGACGATTTTGATGCCTGGCTCATGGTAGATGAAGCCCACGCCACCGGACTCTATGGCAAGCATCGGAGCGGCCTTGCCGAACAAGCGAATGTTTCGGATCGCATTGACATCCATATGGGAACCCTAGGAAAAGCCCTTGGAGCCGCTGGAGGCTATATCTGTGGTTCCATGGCTCTGAGGGCTCTTTTGATTAATCGCGCCCGATCATTCATATTCTCCACGGCGCCATGCCCCGCCGCCGCTGCCGCTGCTAACGCCGCCTTAACCATCGTTAAAAGCCCAGAGGGAGAGGCGCGCTGCCAACGGCTCTGGCAGCGAGTGGCCCAACTCAGGCAGGGCTTGGGTCTACCATCCAAACCAACCAGTCCCATCATTCCTTATATCATCGGGGATGAAGCCATGAGCCTTGATGTGTCACAACGACTCCACAAGCAGGGTCTGCTCGTTCCTGCTATTCGATTCCCCTCCGTCGCGAAATCCCAGGCGCGCCTTCGCATCACACTTTCAGCAAACCACACGGAGGAACAAATCACGCAGCTACTTACTGCCATCAGGACGATCGTACGCCCGTCATCGACGCAGAAAACGCAATAGCCTCGATCATGCCAAGAAAACTGACGAAGACAAATCGACAGATCGACCCCGCAACGCTGGATCAGAAGTACCTCTGGCATCCGTTCACCCAGATGCGCGATTGGCTCAAAGAGCCACCAATCGTCATCTGCTCAGGCAAAGGCGCCGAACTCACCGATCAACACGGCAAAACCTACCTCGATGCCAACGCATCGATCTGGACGAACCTACACGGTCACAATCACCCGGTGATCAATCGAGCGATCGAGCACCAGTTAAAAAAAATCAGCCACTCCTCTGCTCTCGGCTACGCGAACGAGCCGGCGTCCTTCCTAGCAAAGGAACTGATCGAACAAACCAGGCTCACGAAAAAACGGAACAAAGGGCTTAGCACCGAGACTGTAAGCGCTCAAAAGAAGCGGCAACCGAAACTGGCCAAGGTGTTCTTCTCGGACGATGGATCAACCGCAATGGAAGCCGCCCTGAAATTGCACCACCAACACACCCGAAGAACGAGACCAAAAATCACTCCCCGATATCTCTCGCTCGAAAACAGCTACCACGGTGATACCGTCGGTGCCATGAGCCTCAGTCATAGCCCCCTCTTCCATGAACCCTTTGGAAAGATCCGTTTTGCTGTCGACCGCGTCATGGCTCCCTACTGCTATCGTTGCCCGTATAACCAAGCATCCCCCTGCAGGCAAGACGCTCGAAAGTCGAGAAAATGCCAATGGGAATGCATTGGCCTGGTCAAAAAGAAATTAGAAAAGGCAAGCCAGCAGAATAAGCCCTATACCGCCTTTGTGATCGAGCCACTCATTCAGGGAGCTGCCGGCATTGTCCCTCACCCACCAGGGTACCTAGCGAGATTGGAACAAATAATCAGACAGCATGGACTTCAACTCATCGCAGACGAAGTCATGACGGGGTTCGGTCGCACGGGCTCCCTCATTGCCTGTCACCAAGAAGGCGTTCAGCCGGATTTTCTGGCCCTCGCCAAGGGACTCACCGGGGGATATCTTCCGATGGCTGCGACGCTAACAACGCAATCGGTCTTTGATAGTTTCTTAGGCCCGTACGAGAGTTTCAAATCATTCTTCCACGGGCATAGCTTTACCGGCAATCAATTGGGAAGTGCCGCGGCTCTTGCCAACCTAAAAATCCTTAGTTCTAATCGGTCCATTCAACACAGAGAGACCTTGAATCACTGGTTCACCAAGGAACTAGAACGACTCTGGAAGATTCCTCATGTCGGCGATATCCGTCAGGTCGGTCTCATCGCAGGCATCGAGCTCACAGCAGATTGGCAATCGCGACGCGCCATCCCTATCGCCCAACAAGCAGGCATCCGTGTCTGCAAGGCAATGGCCAAACGAGGAGTACTGACCCGACCTGTGGGCAATGTCATCGTCATCTTGCTAATCTACACGATGTCGAAAAAACAAGTGTCAACAATCATCAACTGCCTCGCCGCATCCATTGATGAAACGTTCTCGATCCCGGAACCCAAAACTGCATCAAGACGATCCAAACGCAGCAATCGCATCGTACATTTTAGAACGAAGACGGGTCGTTCCAAACAGGTTCCCAGTGATTAGCTTGCGCCCAATCGGAAAACTGACGGTGGACTTACAGCTTGCGCCGTCAAGGTGCTGGTTCTAGCTTCCACCAAAAACTGAAACCCATCTACCCATGAATCGCCCTTTTAGAGTTGGAATCACCAGAGACTTTCTTGCGGAAGACGGAACGCTCAGCTACGGAGACATTGGACTCTCAATCTTCGACGAGACTCCCAACCTCGAATTCACCTTTCTGGAGAAAAACACTGCCGAGATCCTATCAGAACAGATTCACGGATACGATGGGCTCCTCGTGCTCTCGCCGAATATCACGGTCGCCAGTCTCAAAAACAACCCACAACTCCGAATCGTTGCTCGGTTCGGGGTTGGCTACGATAGTGTCGATGTCGAAGCCTGTACCCGCAATGGCACCCTCCTAACTATCACCCCCAACGCTGTTCGACGCCCCGTGGCTGTCTCCGCGCTCACATTCTTGCTATCGCTCAGTCACAAACTCCTGATAAAGGACCGACTCACTCGAAGCGGAAACTGGAATCAACGTCTTGCCCATATGGGACAAGGATTGAGCCATCGAACGCTCGGCGTGATCGGCGTGGGGAACATCGGGAAGGAAGTCTTCCGAATGGCCAAGCACCTCGACATGAACTTCATCGGCTACGATCCCTACACAAAACAGGAATCCGTCGATGATCTCGAAGTTCAAATGCGCTCGCTGGATGAAGTAATGAGCGAAGCCGATTACCTTGTCGTCTGCTGCACGCTCGTTCCCGAGACTCACCATCTTATCGATGCCAAACGTCTCTCCCTAATGAAATCAAGCGCCTATATCATTAATGTTTCCCGAGGACCTGTCATCGATCAGACGGCACTCTACAAGGCCCTAGCCGACAATCAGATCCAAGGAGCGGGCCTCGATGTTTTCGAAGAAGAACCTATCGATCCCGCTGATCCTCTCCTGGCATTGGAAAACGTCATTTTGGCTCCCCACGCTCTCTGTTGGACAGATCAGTTCTTCGAAGCAATCGGTTACGAAGCGTGCCAAAGTATCGCCAATGTGGCTACCGGCAGGCGTCCGGAAGGGATTGTCAACGAAGCAGCCCTGAAGCATACCTCCAACACGGACCTCAAGAAGTAATAAAACGCATAATCCACCAAGCCCGGGCCCTTGCGTATCAAGTGTCCGACACTAAGGTCTCACGCCACTCGAGCATCTGATCAACACCCCAATGATCCCAGATTTTCCGTCGGACCGGTGAAATTTCCTCGAGCGGCCCATCGTCACTGGCCCCTTCATCCTGGACCAGCACGTTCGCTGCAGAAACGGCATCCAAGGGCGTGAAACCCTCTTTCGACAAGCGATTTGGAGAGTGGTGGTAGCCGACGGCTTCCAAGATGGGGTAAGGCAGATTCCAAGATTCGAGAATCATCGCCCCAACCTCAGCGTGAGAGGTCTGGAGAAACTTAAGCTCAGAAGCCCAGACATCGCCCCAGGGATTATCTCCAACATCCTCAAGCACCTCCCGATATCGATCTGGTAAGTTGATTGCCAAGAGAAGTTTCCCGACATCGTGCAGTAGACCTCCGGTGAACGCAGCGTCAGCATCGCCCGATTTTCGAGATTGCGTCCGCATAATCTCACGAGCCACTCGGCCTACGGCAAGGCTGTGGCGCCAGAGTTTCTCGGGCGAGAAGCGAATAAACCGAAATTTTTCACAAATCGAAAACACCTCCACAAAGACGATCAGGCTCTTGATCCGTTCGCCCCCGAGCATGAGAACGGCTTCATGAGCATCGACAAAACGGCGGCGCATGCCCAAGGCTGCTGAGTTTACCATCTGTAAGACGCGGGCCGTTAGCATGGGATCGCTAGAAATGAATTCAGCGACTCGTTCCAGCGAACCACGAGGACTATTCACCTCCTCAACCACCCGGTGATAGATTCCTCTCTGAGTGGGCGTGCGGGTGATGAGCGGCTGAATTCGTCGCGTGCACTCATCCTCAAAAAGCCGAACCACTAGACATTCCCGAGCGATTTGATCGGAAAACGGTTCTTCGCAATGAACATAGTTTGCAATCCCGTCCCGTGGCACTCTGGTCCGCACCTTGAAGTCGTTCTCATCCTCAGCATCAAAGATAACTGGAATCGCCTCTGGTGCCGCTTGACGCATCGTGTTGATGAATGCATCGTCAGAAACTGATTCACTTCTTGAATCCAATAGAACCACGTCATAACGACGTTCCTCAAGTTGCTCCACCACATCACCGGGCTGACAGACGCGATCGACGGCATACGCCGCTCCAATCCTCTCACTAAGAAGGCCAGAGCCTTTCTGATGGTCGGATACAATTAGTGCACAAGCACTCACAATCAGCCAATGATCAAAATACTACGATGGTCGAACACCGAGCCCAACAGTGGACTCCCATACAAGCATCGGCTCCTATCCTGAGGCACTTTAGTCCGCAACCGTGCCAATTTGATGACAAGCGATCTAAGGCCTTTCAGCCACTACGTGCATAACCCCCTTCATGATGATCCAGTGACCAGGGAAAGTACAAATATAAGGATAATCCCCCGGTTCACTTGGCGCCGAAAAACGCAACACATCTGAGGTTCCCTCATCGAGCATCCGAGTGTGATGCAAGATCTTGCTGCTCGACGGGATGAACTGCTTTTTCACACCATCAGGAGAACGAGCCATCTCGTTGGCAGCCATGCCCACTTCCGCGGAAGATCCCGGTGACACAATCACCAAGTTATGGGGCGTGACATCAGGATTGGTGAATACCAATTTCACGGCTTGCCCTGGCGCCACGGTGAACTCCGTTTTGGTAAACAGCATCCGCTCAGGTATCGTACTCACTTCAACCAACATGACACCCTTCTGATTATCAAACGCCGCCTCATTCGCACTTCGAGTCGTCAGACCTGTATTTCGCTTTGACGCCCTGCCGAACTTCGCAAAAAACGAGGCTATTTTGGGATACCGAGCAATCTGCCTCTCTCCTCGCCAATGCCGTGCCAATTTCTCAGAGCCCAAAGCGGTAGCGATGGCGTACTGCAGGTGATTTTCTGAAGGCAGATCTAGCACCGGGAGCACGCTCTCCAAAGCAAGCCGAGTTCCGATGTATGAAGCAGCTATCACCGCTTCCATACGAACCAGGCCGCTAGGATCCGAGGCACATTGCTCGAGAATTTGATAAAGCTCTGGCACCAATCGAAAGGCATACCGAAGCTGCCTTGTCGCAGCAGCTCGAGCCTTCGGATTATCACATCGAATCAGTTCTTCGAGCAGGACGACGTCGATATTGCCGAGACTTCGAGATAACCAGAGGCCTTCCGTCTGATGATGTCGATACCGAGGTGACTCCGACGGCAAGCCCTTCAGCCAACGAGCCATCGCGGCCGCCACGAGTGCAGGGTCACGTTCTCGCAATTCACGCTTTGCCCAGTACCGGTACCGATATTCACGGCGTTCTAGAACCCGAATAAGTTCATCAATACTGGCACCCACAATTTCTGGGGGATTCGAAAGCTTAGCTCCCTTGGGAACGATTCTCCATATCCGCCCGGACTGCCGATCACGACGCTCGTCACGAAGTGAATACTGAGCATGCCCCTTGATCGGATTATACCAATCACACACGTACATCGCCCCTCGAGGTCCAAATCGCATATCGACGGGAATGAAACTCAGGTTCGTCGAAAAGATCAGATCGCTCACGTACTCTTCCTTAAAGCTATCTGACTGCTCCACCCATTTATGAATTTCGATTCGATTGTTTGGTTTGTAGCGTGCCTTAACAAAGCCCCCCTGCATCGTCTCAGGCCAAAAATCGAAGTCGATAAACTCCTGTCCCGCCGTTCCCGAGTAGGCAGGAATCCCTGCTGGCCGAGGATGTTGGGTAGGAAACGCTGGATTCGTCGCATGAAACGCACTGGCGAAAATGGGATGACTCGCGACATGCTGCCCCCAGTCATCATAGGTCACACCCCAGGGATTGGTGTTGGGATAATTTCCGAAACAAGTTAACTCCTGCGTATCAGGTCGAAAGCGAAACCATGCGCTATTGTCAGCCCTTACGGGGCCATACGGCGTTTCTACTTGACTGTGGTGAAAGATCGACTCTCGAAACAACAAATCACCGTCCGGGGTCCAGACAAAATCGTGCAGGGCATGATGCGAGTCCTCAGTACCAAACCCGGTCAGTAGCCGGCGCCTAAAATCCGCTTTGCCATCTCCATCCGTATCCTTGAGAAAAGTAAGGTGAGGTTCCTCGGAGACGTAGATCCCCCCATCTCCCAGTTCAAAACTCAACGGAATATGAACATCATCGGCAAACACCGTGCTCTTATCGGCCTTCCCATCCCAATCAGTGTCTTCAAGAATCACAATCTTATCGCGGGGCGCTTGCCCGGGATAAACATGAGGGTAGGTCGTTGAACAGCTCACCCATAATCGTCCCCGCTCATCCCAGCGCATCTGAATTGGACAGGCAATTTCAGGAAACTCTTCTTCAGAGGCGAAGAGGTTGACCTCAAACCGGGGATCAATTTCAAAAGCACTCAGTTCATCCGCAGGCGATAGCCATTCGTTTGCCCCGCGAGATTCTGCGGTCGGAGGCAGGGGTGGGATGTTCGAATCATCAACCACACTCGGCACGGTAAGGCCAGCGGCAAGATCCCATATACGCTGATCACGATTACTGACCATCAAATCAAAGTTTCGCATGGCTGGGAGGAAATCCAGATAGCCGTAGGACTTATTTCGATCTCCCGTATAATAGAAGGTATTGAGAGGGCGATATCGATAGAAGAATTGCTGATTCTTGTCGACGACTACGTCGCGAATCGTTTCATTCAACGAGGGTAATGGGACTTCCGGAAAAAGACCGGCGAAAAGAAGCTCACCAACAAGACGATACCCCTCATCCAACAAGTGCACACCATTGAAGGTCAGATCCGTTTTCGCAGCACTCATAGCCACCTTTGTCTCCGCGAAGAGATCGACAAACCCAACCGCCTCCCGCATCGCAATGTCTGCCATCGCACCGACATACGCTTCGATCCGCGCGTTATTCAAGTCGGCCGCGGGCACGCCCTTGACATTCTCGTTTGCCGTCGGAGAAATCAGAACGACCTCAGGACCATTCTCTCCATTATAGGCATGGGATTTAAGATGTCGAAGGAAGGCAGAAAGCTGATTCTTAAAATCCGGAATCGCGCCTTCACCTGCAAACGATTCATTGAAACCGTAGGCAGCCAATATCACATCGGCTTGCTGCACCGTCAGATGCTGATCCAGATCCCCAAAATTCTTTGGGCGCGGCCGAAGGTCAATCTCATCAGCCGACCACGCCAGCGTTCTCACTTCGAGTTGAAGTCCTCTGTGGTGTTGCTGCAAGAGTGTTTCGAAATAGCCAAAGGAGGCACCACGATCAAAGAGCGTATTCCCAATCAGTACCACCCGGTCACCTCGCTGCAATTCCAAAGGCAGAGTTGTAATACTTGCGGCCACTGGATTCGGACGAGGCGCTGTTTTCTCAAAAATCGCAAACTTCTCCAACTCAGGATCGCGAGGGGGCAATGGCTTCCCCGTCTTCCGGTTCTTTGCATCACTAACTTTCCTTGCCCGGTTCTCCCTGCGCTCATTCCTCCGAGTTTTCACCTCTGAGGATCGAGCCGCAGGTTTCGCATTGCTCGACTGAGCGAGAATTACTCCTGAAGGAGCCTTCGAGAATACCGATTGCCCCAATGTCTCAGCCTCACCGAATACAGCAAGTTGACAGGCAATGATCGAGATCATCCCACTCCATCGCCTCTTCCACATCCTGCCCATACAACCATCTAAGATAACCATGAATGGAAAAAGAATAGAGTCAGCGCTAGGAGGAAACCAACGAAATACGTCACCGATTTCATTTTCTGGAGCGCCCCGGGCTGCTCTCCCAAGCGAAATTCTTCATCGTACGACGGGAAAGGCTAGAATGAACAATCTGCCCAAGTTGCCCTTACGACTCAGGGCGAAAAGCCATCGAAGTCTGAAGCGAGAAATCACAAACACATCCAGCACTCGCTTCCGGGATAAGAACAAGCCCACCAGCCGGAATGATATTGATCCAACACCCAGGTCGTGTGGGAGAGAGTTTCTGGGCAATCGCCTTTCCTTTCAGATGATCTTCAAGAGATATTACCGTTGGATTGCCCGCCCGAAAAAACAGACATTGATCACTGGCTGACAAGGTACCGCAGCTATGCCCAGGACGGCTCAATTTCCAGCGATCCTCGCCGTTTTCTGATACGATCGCTCGGCCCGTGGCCAAATCGTAGAGCACCGGTTCTGCCACAAGTGTGTTCCCCACAATCACCGGATGATGCAATTGCTCGCCATGAAAGGTTTCTCCCGGTTTTCCTTTCTCATGTGTCGATTGCCACCGTAAACGCCCATTCTGTTCTTCGAAACAAGCCACTTCATAAGTGGTATCGTTCTTCTCATTCAAGAACGACCCCACAGCAACTAGAAAGCCTCCTGATTGTGCGAGATAGAGGATGTTTCGACTCCGCTTCAGGCCCTGGGGCAACTCCTTTGTCCAACGCACTCTACCATCACGATTTCGCAATGAAACAATCCGTGGCTCAATCTCCGGCAGTGATTCGAGTCTAAGGCGCCCGTCGCCGCGTCTCTCCGTTTTTGCTGGCAGACATTCAACAAAATACACCGCCTCCTCGCCCACCGTTATCGTGGGATTTAGAATTCGCCCAGCCCCTCGCTGCCAGGCTAGTTCTCCTCCCGACAAATTCATCGCGAACAGGGATTGACTCACAACCAGAGGCTGGGCATTCCGATAATCCGAATCAATCGCGCCCCGACTAGGCTGGGTCCGAGAAGCCTCAAGGAACTGAACGCTACCAAAAAGTTGCTGATCGCGAATTGCGGCATAGCCCCACCCAAACCCCTCGCCGGCATCAGGCATCGGAAGCCGTTCCCGAACCTGCCCGTCACTCGATCGAACCAGCCAGCACTCGCCCTTCACCGCAAGCGCTAGGGTTCGACCCGATAAGGCCATGTACCCCCCATCGTAGGGCATTGAGTACCGTTGGGAACCGGGAAGATCCAATTCCCATAGTTCTTCCCCTGAATAAGCATCGACCCCCACGACCAAATTCTCTCCCGGCACGACGAGAATTCCTGAACTATAGAGCGGTGACGAACCACGCAAATGTCGATCCACCATTCGCCGTGGCCCGGGGCCTCCGAACCACTGCAAAGCGAGTTTTTCTCCGACGCGCTGGTCCCCGCTGGAGGCTGTATTGGCCGGGTTCCCGTAGAGATGCGTCCAACGCCCTTCTCCTTCCAACCCTGGCTCAATCGACTTTGTATCGGTCACGAAATCCCAAACAACCCCACCATGAGGGCGCGCGATTCGTTGAAGCTCGCTAAGCGCAATACTGGAATCGCTCGAAACAACAAGGGCTGCAAAATGATCCGTCAATGGCATTACCCCTGGATCAAGTTGATGGGCCGAGAGTCGAATCCCGTAGAGGCCTTGATTGAGAGCCTTCGCTCGAAACGAAGCGACTCGTTCTGCTTCAGACAAGAGCACCACGACCTTCAACTGCGTCCGTTCAAGAACCGCTCGAGCCAGGCCCGCGGCCCGATTGCCAATGAGCACGGCAAAGCCCTTCGATACTGGAATCAATGAGAGCAGCGTCTTTAGCCTAGTGGGGTCGATTTCAGCCTTCGGCAGCCAGTTTTTTTTCGCGCCTCCCGAAGTCGCATTCCTAGAGACGGGCCGATGAGAGCTTGAAGAAAAACAATGAATCGTTCCTGAAGGCGTTCCAACGACAAGGCGCCCCTGCGCGAAGGCCAAACTAACGACCGGCTCAGGAAGGGATTGTTTCCAAACAGACGCCCCGGATGCCAGGTCAAGCGCGGATAGCCCGCTTTCATGACCGATGACAGCCACGGAAGGCGTCAATAGCAGCGAACGACAGTCAATCCCTGGGCCCAACACGCGCCGCGACGCCGCCAATCCTTCCTCCGCAGCACGCAGAGATTCCGCAGCTCGAGCACGCTGATCCCGGAGCTCATTACGGCGAGCAATCGACAACGACGCTCGCTTTCCCTGCTGCTGCAAGTCCACGAGCTGGTCCGTCCATCTGCGAACCGCTCGGGTTGCCTCGTGAAAGAGTGAACGATTCAATAACAACACATCCTGACCATCAAAGAGGAGCGAGCGATTCGGGCCTACCGCGAGTTGATTCCCCTTAAAAGAGCTCAATCTCGTACCCGTCTTGGTATCCGTGATGGCGACGGAACCGTCATTTCCTCGTCCCCCAATCATCGCCTCACCATCCACGACGGCAAAACTCCCCCCCAAACTCTGCAAGCGCCTTCCAAAACTACCATCAGCAAGATTCAGAGAAATCGGCTGAGCACGCCCAGCGGGGATAAACAGTTGCTGTTTCGAAGCCAAAAGATACCCTTGCGGGGAAATGTCCAACGGCACACGCCAGAGAACGTTTCCAGAGGCCATTTCAAGAGAGAAAGCCCAGGCACCTTGTTGAGGATAGAGCCCCGCTGTGACGTAGACCTGATCACCGACGACGACACATCCCGTACGAATCGGCCACGACGAAATAAGTCGACCATTTCCAGGAATCCTCCAATCACGATCACTGAGTCGCCGATGCCAAACCTCCTCTCCCGTCATCCGATTGAGGCAATACAGAACACCATCGTCACCGCCAAAAACTATCCGATCACCGCTCACCATTGGTGCATACCTAATTGGCGCATCCGTTCCATACCGCCAGCGAAGCGTTCCCGAGTTTAGATCGAGACAGTGCAAGTGATCATCGGCACTGGATCCAAAGTACACGTAGGGCGAGGCCACGACCGGATGAAAGGCATGATCATCAGTGACTCTCGCCGCAATCGACTCAAGCTGTTGCCAATAACTTTTCCGAGCCGGCAATGGCCATGCCGGATCGGGGCGGACACCGGACTGAAACGACCAGCTTAGCGAAAGATCAAGGGGAAAGGAGTCCGGAGACGAAGACTGACGAGTTTTTCCGCCGCGGTAGGCATCCCAATCACCAGCAACGACTCCGATGGAGGCCCCGCACAGCAGGAGAGACACCAACAAGACTGTCCATCCATCCCAAAACGAGAGGCGTGTCTGACCAATATCGGGGCTCACCAAGGGTTCACTCACCACAGGTCACTACTGCTTATGAGTAAGCCCCGTAAGATCCGAATCATCCCAACCACGCCGGCTATGATATCGCCACCAATCTTGCTCGTCCTCGACTCGTTTTTCTGCCGCCGCATGCCCATCAGCGTAAATTAGATTCAACGAATTTCGATGGGCAGAAAGTTTGGGGTCCCAATAGGGCATCTCCCAAAAGAGCACTGCCCGCGAAGGCGCAGCGACGGCGGCGGTCCGACGATTGCTGACCGGCCGGTCTTCCTGGTACGCAGAATTATCTTTCTTCAAATAGATATGATTCCAGACATAGGTCACATGATCGTTGTCAGCATAAAACTCCTTAGTCCACCCAACCCCCGGGTCAAAGGTTCGTTGGCCAGTCGGACAGGCCCAAGTTCCCTTACCGGGTAGGCCTCGCTCATCGTGATCGCCGTCTTCCTCGTGTCCCTCGTGTTCAGCCAAGCCGTTTTCTCCCACGTAATCCTCAATCAACTCAGGAACCCACTCCGTGCCCCCCGTATTCCAAGAGTTCCCCCAGGCCTTGCCCCAATTCTTGCTGTGAGGGAAGCGTTCATCGAAGTCGGAAGCGTACATCATCACAGCGAGCGCGATCTGCTTCTCGTTGTTCAAACAGACGATTTGGTTCGCCTTCAATTTGGCCTTACTCAATGCGGGCAACAACATGCCGGCAAGAATCGCAATGATGGCAATCACCACTAAGAGTTCGATCAGGGTAAACCCTCGCTGTCTCCGCTTTGTTGTTGTCATACAAATACTAGATTACCGGGCCGGTCGTATATTCCAATCTCGTTCGGAACCATCCAACACGATCTGCAGAGCGCTCGCAAATCATGATATTCTTTTTTCCAAGACTATTTGCCAACATCAGGCATCATGCCAACCGTCCAGCGATTGCTCCCCTAGAGAAACCCGAAACGCTCTAGTCAGTTCTAGGCTTCAACCGAACCATCGTCGCGCCCCACCCTCCCATTTGGGCACTCGCTGGAGTATGGGACTCAACGATTTCAAGTTTCTCTAATATCGACTGAACCGTTCTGCGGAGATTTCCAATCCCTTTCCCATGAATAACCCGCACCGTTAAGATACCTTTTTCCTGACAAGCCTCGAGATAGTCAGGGACGATGCCCTTGATTTCCTTAGGTCGAAAAATGTGCAAATCAAGCTCATCGGTAATGGGATACTCGACGGGCCCATCAAAGGGAACGTCGCCCTGTAAAGGAGAGTCAGACATCCTCATTCATCCATGTTTTCATAGGCGGTCTTCGAATCATGAGAGTTGCTACCGAGCATTCTTGTTGATGGATTCATCAACGACCATGTGCCCAGGAAATTCGCCCGCCGTCTTGCCTCCGCGACTGCCGAGCCGTTTGTTCTGGGAATTCCCCTTCGGTTGATTCAGAGGAATGAACATACCTCCTTCATCGGCCAACGCACGATAGAGTTCGTCCTCGAGTTTTTTCTTCACCGATGCAAACTGAGGATCCGCGATAAGATTCTTACTTTCACCCGGATCATTCTTAATGTCATAGAGCTCATCCGTGTCCCACAAACCGTAGTAGGTAATGTACTTATATTGATCTCCTCGCAGGCTGAAAACGGTAGGCGATTGCGGAAAGTTCTTCTCCCAGTAATACACATAGAGAAAGTAATCACGCCAACCAATACGGCGTCCCTGAGCTAGCGGAATAAAACTCCGTCCATCCATGTGATCAGGACGTTTCAAGCCACAAGCCTGCATGATGGTGGGACCAATATCAATGTTCGCAACAACCTGCTCGACAACCCGTCCCCCGCCAAAGAGATCCGGGCATTGCATCATCATTGGCACACGGATGGAGGTTTCATATGCCACCCGTTTGTCGATCAGACCATGTTCACCGAACATGAAACCGTTGTCTCCCATATAGATCACCATCGTTTCATCATGAATCCCCATTCGTTTTAACTGAGCCAAGACCCGCCCTACGCTGTCATCAACTGCAAGTAAGGACTCACAGTACCGCTTGTAGTATCGCTCGACATCAAGACTGCTGTGATACGGAAAATCGACGCCATGCCAACTATTCCGCTGGTCACGCAACCAACGAGGCTTGCCCTCGTAATTTTCGCCGGACAAGGCCTCACTCGCTGGTTTCTTGAAGGGTGCGTTGGCATAACGCCCTTCATGGCGTTCGGCAGGGGTGAAATTCGCATGCACTGCCTTGTGTGAAAGATACATGAAGAATGGTTCTTCAGAGTCCTTTTGGGCTTCAAGCCAGTCAACCGCGTAGTCCGTCAATTCATCCGTGATATACCCCTTTTGCTTCACGCGTTCGCCATTCACATTCAAGGTGTAGTTCGGTCCGGGTGAAAGATAGTGACCTTGCCCACGAAAACTGACCCAATGATTGAAACCGGGACGAGGCTCGTCTGTATCCCCTCCCATGTGCCACTTCCCAATGTAGGCTGTATTGTAACCGGCCTTCCTCAGCCACTCCGGAAAAAAGCGTGTGCCTTTTGGCACCAATCGGTTGTTGTCGATGACGCGATGTTTATGAGTGTAGAGTCCCGTGAGAATCGAGGCTCGACTTGGCGAGCAGAGGGACGTCGTCACGAAGGCATTCTTCAAATGAACCCCATTCTTCGCGATCGAATCCATGTGCGGCGTTTCCAAGAAGGGATGCCCCATGAAACCCATCGCGTCGTAACGATGATCATCAGAAAGGATAAAGACCACATTCCGCTGCTTGGCTCCAGACTGCCGCTGCGGAACAACATCGATCGCAAAGGAATGGGATACCAAGCACGTTAGTAGACAGATAATGATTAAATCCCGGATCCGAAGGGCATTCATTGGCAACAATTGGTTCATGGTTGATTGAACCATTTAGTAACAACCTTTGTTCGATACCGCAAACAACGAATTACCCGGCGCCGCTCCTCTCACGCAACTTTTCATCGCTCAGCACTTGATCGGAGCCGAAAAAGCCAAGTACCTTTCCAAAATGCCCCACATGAATTGGCTACAACTCCTAGCCCTCTTCTCAAGCGTACTCTTTATTGGCTCCGTCCCTGCACTCAACGCCGAAGAGAAGCCCAACGTGCTGTTTATCGCGGTCGACGACCTCAACCACTGGGTCGGCCATCTCCAACGAAACGACCAAACCATCACCCCGAATTTAGATCGACTTGCGACCTGGGGCGTGAGTTTCGCTCGGGCCTACTGTGCGGCCCCAGCCTGTAACCCCTCACGCGCCGCTTTGATGTCTGGGATGCGCCCCTCTACGACAGGTGTTTACCACAACCCACATGACTACCGCCCCCACATTGCCCCCAAACAAACGCTCAACTCACATTTCCGAGCCCATGGCTATTACGTGGCTGGGGCTGTCTCTTATACACATCTGACGCTGCCGACGAGCGATCTAGTGTAGAT
>CAJXVR010000117.1 GCA_913061285.1 uncultured Verrucomicrobiota bacterium
CTAGATCGCTCGTCGGCAGCGTCAGATGTGTATAAGAGACAGCCCCTACCCCGACCACTCCCACAGATTGATTAGGGAACAAGGCGAACAAGTCTTCATCCGTCATCACGCGAATTGGGGTCCCATCGATCACCCGTTCATCAAGCATAGAAGCCACGACAGAATTCACACCCAATTCTTGCTTAGGTTTGGACTCGATGAAGAGTAAGAGCGAGAATGCAAGCAATGCGAGTGAAGCGCCGACATGGCGCACTACCCGCCGCTGGGAAGAACGCCTCCGAGACGCATCCAGCATCTGTCGTAACGACCTTGCTCGGACTTCATCGGAGAGCTCCTCTGACAGCAGCTCACGAACAAGTTGCTGCTCTCTATTTGCTTCGTTCATCATCCAATAAGACGAGGATTTGTTGTTTGATCGTTTTTCGAGCTCGCAGCAGACGCGATTCCACAGCCTTAAGCGACAGGCCGGTCTCATCGGCCAGGGACTTCACACTCTTCTGCCCAAAGTACTTCCCTTCGACAAGATTTCGGTCCAAAATCTCCAACGATTCCAAGGAAGCATTCACGCAAGCCCTCAGCTCCGATTCTGCATCAACAGGAGCTGTATCCTGAGGGGCGGAAACGAGAAGGCCTCGCGCATACCCAGCCAACATTTTCAGATAACTGCCTCGGCGGCGCGCTCCATCACGAGCCGCGCTTCGGGCCAAGACGGTCAACCAGGACCAGAACACATCCTCCTCAGCAAAACAACGAATGTATTTGGTCACTCGGAGTAGGGTTTCTTGGACCAGATCAAGAGCTGTTTGCTCATCCCCGCCCGTCACCACGATGAGGTAGCGATAGAGTCGATCAAAATACTGATCATGGAATTCTCGGAAAGCGGCCTCCTCGCCGAGAGTCATTCTCGCGGTCATACACTGGACCTGATTCCCCGATTCTTCCGCAGCAAGACGCCGATCCAAAAATGGATCGGCGATTAATTTATCAAAAAGTTGCAATTGATCTGCAAATGCAGGGTTCAACTAACGCCTTTCCTTTTTCTTGTTTACGGGAGCACCGGCACCGGGCACTTGCGCTCCACCGGCACCGAGCCCACCACCATAACCACCTTCCATTCCTGCACCGCCTCCTCCGCGGCCCGAATAGCCATAGACATCTCCAGCGGAACCAAAGCCACCGCCAGCAGCACCGCCACCGCCGCCAAAGCGAACGGTCGACCTGCCCGCTTGAAGTGCATCAACAATGGATTCAACCACACCCAGTTCAGAGGGATAGCCGACAACGATCAAGAGCTTCGTTTTCTGATGGATACTAATCTCAGGTCGATGGTTTTGATGACCTCGGGAAGCACCGTTTCTCATCATGGACCAGCCTTGATCGAGCGTTTGATACAGTTCCTTCAACGCCTCGTCGTCGTCCCCATCGAAATCAGAAAAGTAGCTCCGAAGACTAAAGGCTTTCAACTGAGTCTGCTGTTGAAGCCCTGGATTCACAAACAGATGGAAAAGGCGTTCTGAAACTTGTTCGAACTGAACGAGCTGATTGGTCGCCAGGGAAAGCGCTTCCAAAATATCAAGCAAAGAGACCCGTCGAAGCTGGAGCGAAGGAGTCACGTCCGCGACTTCGTCGGCCAATATGAAGTTTATCCCATCGTATTCGCTTCTCAGAAATTCGACGATAGAGCTCAAGGGTAACTCGTCAAACACGAGGTCGTTAATCTGACGATCAATAATTACCTGAGACGTCGAAACACCGGCGCTGAAGGAATTCTCCTTCGGACTAGACTGAGCCACACCAGCGAGAGAGGCGAAGCTAAGAACAGAAACAAAGGCTGAGAGTTTGAACCAACTTGAGAGTATCATTTTCGGTGTATTCATAACGCTTTAACCGAAACACGCAGCGACCCGAAAAATCCCGCAAAGAAAACGAACTTTTCTTTGGCAAATGACGCCAAACGATTAGAGCCATGAGCTCCTGACCATGCAAACTCCCCTAGAACTGGAACCGTCCTGCGTTTCACATGGGGACAAGTTTGTAGACTTTCCCCCGAGAGCCAGACACAAGATTCGCACCATTGGTCATCACATAGATCTCTCCCTTAGCATCCTCTCCCAAAGACCAAACAAAGCCCTGCACTCTCCCGCTTGGCGATCCCTTATAGGGCAAGGGCGACGCGATCCATCGGGCTCCTACATGAGTCCCCGCAGCGGGGTCAGCCTGTAACAGAATACCATTTCCAAAGGCCATACTCTTGGACCAATCAGCAAAAATATACGTTCCCGACAATTCAGGGATCGCCGAACCCCGATAAATATACCCACCGGTGATGCTCACCCCAAATTCATCGTTTTGCTCCCCGATTCGGCGCGAGGTCCGGTAAACCAAAATGGGATCCATGAATGGCATTCCATCGGGGCTTGCCTCCGGGAACAAGAGGCCAGGAGTCGCCCGAGGATCCTTGCCCCGACGTGGCTTTGGGACAAAGGGTTCGAAGCCCTCTCGAACGCGCCAACCATAGTTGCCCCCATTGCGAATGATGTTGATCTCCTCCCAACTATCTTGTCCCACATCGGAGAGAATCAAGTCGTGATTCCCACCTCGATCAAAGGAAAAGCCCCACGGATTTCGCAAGCCATAGGCATAGATCTCCGGATAGCCATCGACTCCATCAGCAAACGGGTTATCGCGGGGGATGCCATAGGGAGACCCTGAATCAAGATCGAGACGGAGCATCTTGCCGAGGAGTGTGTGACGGGACTGGGCATTCCCCTGAGCCACATGCCCTTTTCCGATATCATTGGGAGCACTGCCATCCCCTGTGGACCAATAAAGATAGCCATCAGGGCCGAAAGCTAAGCGACCACTATTGTGATTCCATCCGGGTTGGTCGATCTCAAGAATCACTCGCTCCGAACCAGGGACCAGAACCGTAGACCGATCGACCCGCACTCGAAATTCGCTCAATCGCATCGTGTGGTTCCAATCCGACGGGGCCACCGCTCGCAAGGGAGCACTGTAGGCCACGAAGAATCTTCCGTTGGTCTTGAATTCAGGATGCAAGGCCAGTCCCACGATACCACGTTCATCCATCCCTGCGTTAAAGCCGCTCATTCGCGGGCGAAGATCGAGGAACGTTCGGGGAGGCAGGTCCGATTGAACCAAGTGAATGAGGCCGGCCTGATCCGCAACGAGCAATGGTTCAGAATCCTCCCCCAGGGAAGCGAGAGCGATGGGAGCCGTCAAGCCCTCCGCAATCAGCTTCAGTCCGTAAGAAGGTTCGGCTGATCTCACCTTTGCCAGCCCGCCACCAAGTAAGAAAAAAAGCAGCACAGCCCCCGCCAACGGTCGCCAATCTCGCGGAGACCTTCGATAGGAATTTGCTTCAGTCATCATCTCCCAGCCATGTTATGTTCCAATAGAAAACCCGCCAAGTACCGCACCTACTTCCAGGTATTCTGTCGCAGAGGTCGGCCGTTCGTGGTCAAGATCTGGAAGTGATGAAACCCTGCGTTCATTCCGGAGTAGCGCCAAACAACCTTCTTATCCCGTGTCACTTCGAAAAGCTTCACCGAATCTCCTTTGGCATGATAGCTGGCAACCACGGTATTGCCATTGGGCAAACGTTGGGCCCCACAGGCATCGTCGAATAGATTTTCCCCAATATCATCATTATCTACCCACCAAACAATCTTTCCCGCTTCATCCACTTCGATCACCCGATTCCCATTGGTGCAAGCAATGACGGTGTTCCCGTTCTTGAGCCGTATCCCCGTGAAAGGCCAATCTCGCTTCCCTCTTCCTCGATCATCGGTAGGAAAGGATCGCAGCACCTTTCCCGTCTTTGGCTCATACTCCATAACGGCAAAATCAAACAAGTGCGGCGCGATGTAGTTTCCGTTGGGCAATATCCTCAACATGCGGGTTTGCATGTGGGCATTTCCCGTCTGGCAGGCCAGCGGTGTTTCACGAACAATTCTTCCTTTGCGGTTGAGCACGATAGCCCGTGGTTCTGGTCCGAGCTCTGCCACTAGGAATCTCCCGCCATTGAGCATTTGAACGGTACTGATTTCCTTCTGTTGCCCTTGATACTGAAAAACGATTTCCTTCGTGTCTCGATCAATTTCAACGACGCCACCATTCGGAAATCCCTCAGTAGGGTATAAGGCAAGCAAAACGTTACCGTTAGGAAGCACCCAGCCGTCGCTCGCCGGAAGATCTACCCTCCACTTCACCACGCCGTCCTCACCAACAATCACAGCTCGATTGGCTTTGCCCACCCCGAGAAAGGAGTGAGTTACCCCTTGAGCCCCAAGCCCCTGGAAAATTCCCAAAAGCATCAACAGTGAAACGACAAGAGATAGTTTTCGGATGGCTCCGTGATCGTATCGAGTGGTCATCCAGGAACATTGCCCAATTCAGTGCTAGCTAAGAAGTCAAAATTCCAGAAAACAACCGCCTTTCAATCACACGTTCGCGATAGAAAAACGGCAGCCTGGCATTGGAAGTTGAATTGGAGTGAAGAATTATAATGGCTCCCCTCAGCCAATTATCATTACGCTCTCCTCAATGAACGCCATTCTCAGCGCATTCTTTGCGATTCGACTCATCCTGCAATTGGAGTTTTCACCGCAAGATTCGAACACACTAAACCACCTTGCCCAGGGCCACTGGGAAGGATCAATTAGCCTCCCCGGTACAGAACTAGCGATCAAGATCGATCTCGAAGGAACGGATCAAGCATGGTCTGGATCGATTGATATTCCCGTCCAAGGCCTCAGAGGCTTTGATCTCGTGGACGTAAAGATCGACGCCTCCTTGGTGACGTTCTCGTTACCAAACATTCCTGGGGATCCGAAGTTCGATGGTCAGCTGGCTCCGGATGGCCAGACCATCAGCGGCCAGTTTACCCAAGCCGGCAATGCATACCCCTTCAGCATCAAGCGCTCGGAAAGGACGCTCAGCAAAGGAGCGACCCCCTCTAAGGGGATTCCCGGAGAAGGGCTCAGCGGGAACTGGCAGGGTTCTATCCAGGCTAACCTCTTCGAACTTCGACTCCTCTTCAAATTGGAGAAATCGGACGGCGGATGGACGGGATGGATGGATAGCTTAGATCAGAACGCCCTCAATATCCCTATTTCAAAGGTCTCACTAAAGGAAAGAACCGTCGTGCTCCAGGTAAAAACCGTTCGGGGAACCTATCAAGGGGAACTCAGTAAGGATGGCTCAGAGATCGATGGCGAATGGTCCCAAGGCGGGAAAGTGCTCCCCTTAAAAGTCTATCGACTCGACAAAGCGCCGGACTTGTCACGTCCCCAGGATCCCAAAAAACCCTATCCCTATCACGAGGAAGCCATCGTCTTCAAGAATGAGGATGCTGGCATCAAACTAGCAGGAACTCTCACCTACCCGAATTCAAAAGGGCCCTTTCCTGCAGCCGTTCTGGTCAGCGGATCTGGGCCTCAAGACCGAAACGAAACCATCATGGGACATCGCCCCTTTCTCGTTCTTGCGGATCATCTCACGAGACAAGGAATCGCTGTCCTTCGCTACGACGATCGTGGTGTGGGAGATTCTCAAGGGAGGTTTTCCAAAGCACTTGTTCGAGACTTCACCTCGGACGCCCTTGCAGCCGTGACTTACCTCAAGACTCGAACCGAGGTGAACACTGCGCAGATCGGCATCATCGGGCACAGCGAGGGCGGAGTGGTTGCCCCACAGGCCGCGACCTTATCTTCAGATGTATCGTTTATCGTCCTCTTGGCGGGTGTGGGAGTGCCCTTAGAGCAGCTCCTTCAAAGGCAGGCCGCAGATATCATTCGAGTCATGGGGGTTGATGAAGAAACCGCCGAAAAGCAAGCTAGCATTCAGAAGCAAATCTTTAGCGAAGTAAGAAATATCCAAAACATCAAGGAGACGAAAAAGAAGCTCATCGCGATCATGAAAACCTCGCTAACCGAGTTCACAGAGGAACAGTTAGAAGCTCTCGGTTACAGTGAATCCCAACTGGAAACTCAGGCCGATATGGTCACCAGCCCATGGTTTCGTGACCTCCTAGAGATTGATCCACAGCCAACATTAGCCAAGGTTCGCTGCCCTGTGCTAGCCGTGAATGGAGAGAAAGATATCCAGGTGGCATGGCAAGAGAATCTCGAAGGGATTGAAAAGGCTGTCAAACAGGGGGGCAACGACGATGTGACGATTCAGTCCTTTCCAAACCTCAATCACCTTTTTCAAACCTGCACCACCGGAGCAATCACCGAATATAGCGCGATCGAAGAGACCTTTCATCCTAAAGTACTCACGACCGTCTCAGAGTGGATTCGCGATAAAGCGGTGCAATAACGATCGTCTCGTTCGCGGTGCCATGAACGCTTCTCGTAGCACTTCGAACGCGGAGTGATTGCCAGTCGAAAACCGTCGTTTCGCGCCCGTCGATTTTCTTCAATATTCTGTGTCCTCCTTTCGCAAGGGGTTTCGTGACTATTTGTAGCCCTCATCCTCGTTAGAGAATAAGGGAGCAAAAACGACAGGATGATGAGAAACAGAAGAAAACTCGATTTAAGGAGCCTCACTCTAGGTATCGTGCTTGGTGCAATCGCTGCGATATCGAGTGTCATTACGCTAAAACCAGCTCAACTCGAGTCTTGGCAGTATCAAACAGCACCTCGCGACGTCTTTCAACGGCAGATCAAAGAACAGATTCATCAAGCGATCCGAGAGGGCTGGACACTCGCTCGTGGCGAAACACTCTCCTCCCCCAGAAAACTAGAATCCACTCACGTCAAGCCGCTTTGATTCGATCGAGAACCACCAAAGCCTCCGCTTTTGGGATCAAAACGAATTCAGGACAAGCCTGGTCCCACAGAGTTGGAGAATCGCACTGCATTTTCTAGGAGGCCAAATACAAAGACGGTAGTGCAGTGACTCCGTCCAATCTCCGCTGCCGCAGCACGCCGCCGCCCCTATCTCGGCACTAAGTCTTTAAGCTTGCGACTCTCATCGGTGGAACTAGCATCGAAAGGATCCAGAAAATCCGTCATAAACACTCTGGAAGACACCAATGCTATGAACGCCATACGAACGCTCCTGGTCGCCCTGATTCTATTCTCTGTCTGTTTCGAGACAAAAGCAGCCGTTACCGTGACGCCGATTCCCACCCCGAATGAAGGGAAACGGCCTCGCGTGATGACCGACCGTGACGGAACCGTTCACCTCATTTACAACGACAAGGGGAATATCTTCTATTCGAGAAAGAGCAGCGACGCCATCGATTTCTCAGCTCCGATTCAAGTCAATTCCATTGATCGCTCCGGAGCGGTTGCAGACATTGCGATCGGAAAAAACGGAACCGTCCATCTCCTCTTCCACGGAAATATCTTTTATATTCGCCAACAGATCAAAAGCGAAAACCGGAAACTCAAGAGCTCCGATATCAAATACACCTTCTACACCCGGCTACAAGCTGGAGCCAGCACCTTCGATGAGCAACGCGATCTTAGCCAAGACGTGTGGGGATTCGACGGCGGTTGCACTCTCGCGGCTGATCATGACGGGAACGTCTATACCTTCTTTGCCGGTACGACACGCAGAGGTAACGAAACCGTCAGACAGGTTTTCCTCTCAAAATCAATTGATAACGGAAACACCTTTGCCAAGCCCACTCCGATCGATCTCGGGAAAGGGGTCTGTGCCTGCTGCCATCTCAAAGCGGATATCGACCCCCAAGGCAGACTTCATCTTGTCTATCGAGTCGCCGAAGAAACTGTTGACCGAGACTCCTATGTGCTCTCCTCAAGTGATCAAGGCAAGAGCTTCTCCCCAACCCCTTTGGATCGTTGGAAACTCCGGGCCTGTCCTGGAAGCGCCTATTCGTTCGCCCACAGCGGCGATGAAACCTTCGTCTCATGGAGAAATGAGAGTGAAATCTATTTGGCGAGTCTTTCGAAAAAGATTCACATCACCCCCCCAGGCAAAGACCTGAAACGGCGAGCGGCCATTCTCGGGCACAACCATCGCGGCGATGTGCTCATCACCTGGTCTGAGGGAGACAATTTCAACAAACCACATGACCTCAAATGGCAGCTCTATGCTGCCGATGGCACCGCCATTGGACCGATCGGGACGAAGGAGAATGCATTCAAACGCTGGGGAGTCTCTGCCGTCTTTGCCGATGCAGACGGGAACTTCACTGTTCTCCATTGAGAAAGACAGCGCCCCCATCGCTTTCACGAATCGACTACCAACAATGCGGCATCTCATCACCACGATCACGGTTCTATGCCTCTCCGTAGGTTGCGGCAAGCGGGAGGCGCTCAAGGTAGATATTGAGCAAGTGACTCCACCACAACTACCGGCCGAGTTTGCGCTACCGGAACCAGGAGAAGCCCTCAATACCGCAATCGCTCAAGGGCGAGTGCACTTTGACACCTTCGCTTGCTGGAGATGCCACGCTCTTGGAGACGAAGCCCTTCCGGGCTCTCCGGACATTGAAAACTCCGGTCCGGATCTTCAATTCGTTGGCGACCGCCTCAGTGTCGAAGCCCTCTACCAATCGCTCACAAATCCCAACTTGGTAATCGCCCCGCCCAAAGCAGATCATATCAACGAGGAAGGTTTTTCCAAAATGCCTCCCTTCGATACCACGATCCCAAAGGCGGAGCTCCGGGAGTTGATCGTCTTTCTCGCAACACAGAAACCTCCGAAGACAAGCCCCGTCACGGTCACCGCAGCGAACTTCACCGCTGAAGTCACCCAATCGGAAGGCCTCATTCTCCTGGATTTTTGGGCCGAGTGGTGTCTCCCATGCCTTGAAATCGAACCGCTCCTCGAGACCATTGCAGCCGATCTAGGGGAGCAGATAAAAATCTGCAAGATTAATGTCGACGACAACCCCGATCTCGTCGCGGAATATGTTCCAGACAATATGTTTCCATGCTTGGTCCTGATGACGAACAACACGCTCATTGACCGCGTTTATGGCACCGACCCCGATCTTGCCCCTAAAGTGTTTCTTGATCAATGGATCGGCAAACACCTCTCACCCTAGACCAGGGTGGTTCTTCCCTCTCCTTCATCGGCCGTGACTCTTCTTCACTTAAGCTAGAATCAGAAATCGACTCAAAAAAGCCCACGAAGAAGCCATCGAGTCCCAAAACTCGATGATGATCTTGGGTTAAGCGATGGCCTTCGTCACCCGATAGACACAATAGGCTCAGGCATAAGAACAGCTAGCGGAAGGAACTGCTAGGCCTGAGGAAAAAAGAACATGGATCGTTCACGACATATTTGTGAATCGAAGGGCTCCTCTATTCAGCGGGATACGAGAGATCCCAACGCGGATAAACTGCTTTTCCCAGCTTTTCTTATCTGCGGGAATTCGGCCGTCATTTTCGTCGGCCTCGATTGGGATGAGAATCTCCGACTCAAGGCACTTCTTGTCGAACGCGGCTATCGTGTGTCGTTGCGATTGAGAGAAATCCCCAAAGAAACCGAAGTTCGCTCGCCCGGGCTCTATCTAAACTAGCAACCATGAGGGCTTCAATATTCTCCATGGACTGGAGCTGTTTTCGGCTCAGTATTCTTGGATCGACTCAGAGGCGCCCGAAAGTTCTGTCGTTTCTGTCCTGCAATCCTATTTGATCAACCCATTGACGATCCACGCCCGGCTAAGGTATCAATCCAAGATGTCGCGAATCTCTAGTATCGACCCCAATGAATCACGACCGCCTGTCTCCGAGATTTTGAGCCAACAAAAAGAAACGTGGGGACAGTTTCTCAATCCCTATTTAATCTATGCTCGACGCCCCAGCATTGTTGCTGGGATTGCGAACATGTGGGGCGCCCTCGCTGAATCAGCCCTTCTCCCTGCCAAGCTCACCTCCCTGATTTGCCGACGTGTCGCATCGATCAATGGCTGCGTTTTTTGACAAGATATCAACGCTGCCGTGAGCAGCGAGCTTGGGGTTGAGGAACGAAAGATCCGAGAGGTCTGCCGCTACGAGTCCAGTCCACTTTTTAGCGAGAAGGAGAAAATCGCTCTCCGCTATGCCGACGCAATCACTTACTCAGATCAAGACGTCGGCGACGAACTCTTCACCGAGGTAAGAAAACACTTTTCTGAGGATGAAATCGTCGAACTAACTACCTATATCGCTTGGGAAAACTGCTCGAGCAAATTCAATCGAGCATTACGAGTGGAATCCCAAGAGCTATGGAAAGCCGAAAAATAACCGCCTAGTTGGTTCGCTAAGCTTGAAAACACACTCCATCCCCGCCAAAGAAGAAGCCGAGTCGCGAGTATTCAAGAATGAACCTAAAAGTGTTCCAGCTCAAATACCACGTTCATCGATCAACCCTTCGATCCGCTGAGGTGGAGAAATAGATTAACAGCCAGCGGCTCCCTCCCAACCCGAATACACTCCTTCGAGAACCCAGCCTCGCGAGCTAAGTTTCTCAGTGTCTGAGGGCTCCGGTGGTGGAGCACCCAGTCAAATAACTCCATATAAGGGCGACTCGGATTTGTAGTAGAAAAATTGCCAATTACAATCTCTCCACTCTGCTTCAGCATCGTTCCCAACCTACGGAGCATGTAGACGAAAACTTCGTCATCAAAATAGTCGAATAACCCAGCAGACCAAATTAGATCGAACTTGATTTCAGATCGATACCGCAGCGCATTCCGATTATAGAAGCGAAGCCGGTCCAAATACTCATCGCAGAGCATCTTGCCGTGCTGGATTGCATTCTGATCCTGCTCAACGCAGTGAACGACAAGACCCCTCGGGGAACGTCCCCGAAACAGTTCAAGCAAATCCCGGCAGGGACCACTAGCGAGATTGAGCACTTGAACATCACTACTTTGATCTCTCCCGTCACAATATTTCTCCACCTGTTCAATGAAATAGGTCACCCTATTTCTAACCGCTTCGGCAGCGGCATGTCTCTGCCAATACTCATCCCATTTTCTTAGGTGAGTATCTGAAGCGTGATGCCGTTGGTATATTCGATCGATAATCTCAAAATCCCCAGCATAACCATGGGGTTTTCGGAAAGCAAAACCCTGCATTGTATCTAGGGAAAACGCACTACCGAAAGTATCTACTAACGCAGCGAGCTCCACCGAACCAATCTTCCCAGAGCGACGCATCTCCGAGATCTCAGCCAGCCATGCGTCAAGATCCAAGTACTCATCAGCATCCGGACCTCCCCTCGAAACTAGATCGGCAACAAACTCTCGGTGATAGGTCATTGCCACGGGACTAGCAGATTTCCGATCAATGTCTTTAGCCGTTCCTCCAACCTTCTCTAGATCCGCACGTTCGATCATTTTATAGCTATCCGTTCTTTCCCAACACTTCGAAGCAGCAGCCCCATAATGATCAGGAACTGCGTCCTAGTAAGGGAAAAATCCTAAGCCATCTCCGCAGTTCAAAGCTATCCCCCGAAATAGTGATTATCAGGAAAAACAATCACTCATCATCTCGCCCCTTCGGGTGAGATCCAGAGAATCATCTCGGAAGAATGGGAGGCGTGGCACGGAACAACCACAAGATCAGCACCTGAAAAAAGGTCAACGAACCATCACTTCCCAATAACGCGAACGCTTGGAAGAACCTTCCGGGCCACTCACTTCCAAGGTCACAACCTTGTGCACGCCCTTCTCGTCAAACTTGATGATCGGATGCTGCTCCGAGGAACGCTTGCCGCCACCAAAATCCCATTGCCACTGATCAATCTCGCCAATTGATTCATCCTTAAACGCCACCATGCCTCGCTCCATATCGATGACATCAAACGACCATTCCGCGCGAATCGGATCTTGAAGAAATCTCTCGATGGGCATCAATTTGAAGGCACAAAGATAGGAAGCATCCTTAACCATCCGAACGTCATGAGCCAAGTTCACGTGCCCATCTCTCTTCCCGCCGTCAAAATCGAGAATCGACCAAGAGAGACCAATCGTCTTGTTCTCCACGAGCTGCGTTTCCCGCGCTTTTCCGACGCCATCATGAGGGGCATAGTCGTAGGGCGTCAGCCAAAGCTCCATCACCAACTTACCACTTTCTCCCGGTTTAAAATCATAGTCATAGGCGTAGTTCGAATGGGGAAATTCTGAGATCCAATGCTGACTGCCCCAAACGAGGCACCAAGCATTATTCACCGGTGGCGTAAAGAAGTGATAGTTCTGAGCATGTACCCCACTAAACTCAAAGTGATTCTCAAGGTAAGACTTCGAATTGCTCCCCCATCTCAGCTCCTTATCGGGGTAAACCGGATTGAAAATAAACGGCCCGCCCGATAGATCCCCATCGACGGCAATCTCAAAAATATCATTGCGGTAACCACCAGGGTTGAAGCGCCCAAAGTCCCAGAAATCGTCGTAGGCTTCATAGAGAACATAAAGCCGGTTCAGGCCCTTCACCCATCCCACGGTTACTTTGACGTCCAGGTCCTTAGGATCGATATTCGTTCCATGCCCGTCTTCCGTATCATTCAGAAGGTCTGTGCCATAGGTATATCGATCCGGCACCATCGCCCAGTCCGAAACCTGTCCATCGATGCGAGGGATCTGGTCCTTAGGAAACTGAAAAACCTGAAACTCCTCACCTCCCCGCGCAAGCTCAAGGATTCCAGGATCTCCGGCCTCGAGCCTCTGTAGACCGCTCACCGAGACCAAAAGGCCTATCGCCAAGGCACCGCTTCGTATTCGCCTTTTCATCCGCCCATGCTCATCGATCGGCTCCCAGTATCCAAGTGTGAATTAGGGAGGAAGCAGTTTCCCGGTCCTTCAGACAGCAGATATCAACTAAGAAGATCAGGCAGCACGTAACCGGAAACATCAGTCAACCGGAAATCTCTGCCTTGATGACGATAGGTGAGCCGTTCGTGGTCAATTCCCAAACAGTGTAACGCTGTCGCATGGAAATCATGCACGGAAACCCGATCTTCCACGGCATGGAATCCAAACTCATCTGTATTACCGTAGGTCACTCCGCCTTTGATTCCCCCACCTGCCATCCACATCGTAAACCCATGAGGATGATGATCACGCCCCCAATCCTTCCCGCCGCCTTGAGCGACCGGCGTCCGACCGAACTCGCCTCCCCAGATCACGAGGGTCTCATCCAATAGCCCCCGCTGTTTGAGATCACGAATCAACCCGGCGGCTCCTTGATCTACGCCTTTGCATTGCTGGGTATGTTCCTGCACCATCTTGCCGTGGGAATCCCATCCCATATCATAGAGCTGCACAAAACGAACCCCTCGTTCCACCATGCGCCTCGCCAAGAGACAATTATTCGCGAAGGACGCCGTCCCTCGAACGGCACCATATAGATCCATTGTGGCCGACGTTTCATTGCTCAAGTCCATCAACTCAGGAGCGGCGGACTGCATGCGAAAGGCAGTTTCATACTGGGCAATGCGAGCCACGGTCTCAGGATCCTGAAACAAGGCAAAACGTTGCTCATTCATCCAGCGAATCAAATCCACTTGTTGGCGCCGCTCACTCAACCCAACCCCTTCGGGCCGCGACAAGAACAACACGGGATCGCCCTCACTCCGAAATCGCACTCCCTGATGCTTGCTCGGGAGAAAACCGTTCGTCCAATAACTATTCAAGAGTGGCTGACGCTTTACTCCTGACGTCATCACCACATAGGCAGGCAAATTCTCCGTCTCGTTTCCGAGACCATAACTCAGCCACGCCCCCATGGTCGGACGACCCACTCGCGAGTCCCCTGTGTTAAGCAGGCTCACAGCGGGATCGTGATTAAAAACCTCACTGTGTAGAGATCTCACGATCGCTAATTCATCGGCCACTTTAGAGAGATGGGGAAAGAGTTCCGAGATCGACGCGCCACACTGCCCAAATTGCTTGAATCGAAAGGGAGACCCTTTCAATAGCGGCACCTGATCGTTGTTAATCATGGCAAAATGAACATCGTCAATCCACTCAGTCGGAATACGTTGTCCGTCCCGGCGAACGAGTTCCGGCTTGGGATCAAAGGTATCGACATGGGACGGCCCTCCCGACATAAACAAATAGATCACATGCTTCGCCCGCGGTGCTAGCCGCGAACCAGCCAACACCTTAGGCTGAAGGAGCGACGCCAAGGCGGCCATACCTAGGCCCGTAGCACCGATAAAGTGGCGACGACTCAGTGACTGTTCTAAGGACGGAAACATGGGTATGATTGACTTATTCCTTAGTGATCGTTTCATCAAGATTCAGCAGCACTTGTGCGATCGAGCGCCACCGTTTCCGTTCGGTATCGACCCCGCCACTCATCAAATCCTGATTAAAGCGAGCAAAGCGTACGCGCTCCTCTGACTTGGGAGCGCGTCCTAGCACCAAACGAAACGCCCAATTCAAACGGGCCGCAAAACCATCTTCCACCGCCATAACCCGTTGAGCGAGAGCGTCTGCCATCGAGACAAAGGCAGGATCATTCATCAAGAGCAAGGCCTGCAAAGGCGTGTTCGTCGTATCACGTCGAACGCACGACCGCTCCCGTGACGGCGCGTCGAGAATGGCTAGTCCCGGATAAGGAGACATCCGCTGCCAAAAGGTATAAAGACTCCGCCGATAGCGATCCGCTCCTTCGCTAGTTTCCCAGGTTCCAGCCGTGGCATCACGAAATTCACCAACGCCTTTCGGCTGCAGCGGAAACACACTTGGACCACCAATGCGCTCGGTCAACAAGCCACTGACCGACAGGGCGTTATCGCGGATCTCTTCACCGGAAAGGCGAAACCTCGGCCCTCGTGCCAACCAATGATTTTCAGGATCCATTGCTTCCAATTCAGGACGACGACGAGACGACTGTTGATAGGTTGCAGAGGTCACAATCAGTCGATGGATCGCCTTCATATCCCACCCTGATTCGACAAACTCCACAGCTAACCAATCGAGCAGCGCCGGATGTGATGGTTTCTCGCCTTGAGATCCGAAATCATCGAGCGTTGTCACCAAACCCTGTCCAAAATAATGCGCCCAAATACGATTCACCATGACCCGGGCCGTGAGGGGGTTCCGTCCATCGACGAGCCATCGAGCAAAAGAGAGACGATTCGCCGTTTGGCCCTCGGGATGGGGCGGCAAAAATGAAGGCGTCGCAGGGAAGACACGTTTCCCAGGATTCTCAAAGTTGCCCCGAATATGAATAAAGGTCTTACGTGGCTCAGGAAGCTCGGCCATTACTTGGGCTGTCACCGTTCGGGACATGATCTTTTCCCTCGCCTTCTTCGCCACTTTGATTGTCTTCTTCAGTTCTTCAACGGTCGCTTCAGTTTCACCTACCCGCTCGTCTTCAATCGAAGATAAGTCGAGACCGGTTCGCTTGAGCAAGCGTTCAAGACGATCCCAACTTGCCTGATCATCACTACTGCGAATTTCCAGCCGGGGTCCGTGCACGCCAAACTTCTCTCCCAGGTGAGGAACATTATTGAAAATCGCGAAGAGCTGATAATATTCCTCCGTAGATATCGGATCGAATTTGTGATCATGGCACTCGGCGCAAGCAAGAGTCAGCCCTAGCCACACCCTTCCAGTCGTCTCAAGTCGATCAACAATCCCCTTGATTCGATATTCCTCTTTTCTTGGATTGTTCCCCAGAGCCTGCATCGAGTTTCGATGAAAACCGGTGGCAATCCGCTGTTCCTGGGTCGCTCCAGGAATCATATCCCCGGCCAATTGATCTACAGTGAATTGATCGAAAGGCATATTTCGATTAAATGCATCGATCACCCAATTCCTATAGAGCCACATCGTTCGGGGAGCATCTGCGGCGTGTCCAGCGGTATCCGCATAGCGCGCTGCGTCAAGCCAATCGAGCGCCACTTGTTCCCCAAATCTCGGAGATGCAAGCCATCGATCAACCAGTTCGGCATAGGCAATCTCATTCGGAGCTTCTAAGTATCGAGCCCCTTCATCAAGGGACGGAGGAAGGCCAAGAAGATCGAAACTCAACCGTCTTAAAAGGACCTTGGGTTCGGCCTTCGGTGACGGGACTAGCCCGAGTCCTCCCAATTCTTCCAACTTAGCACGAACGAAACGATCAATTGGGTTCTGCTCGACAGCATTGTGTAGGCGCTCCGGCAACTCTGGCCTCGAAGGAGGAGAAAAGGACCAATAATCTGAGGCATCTGCTGTCCAGAAGAACAAGCAAGCCGCCAGTATCCAGCCGAAGAAGAGTTTACTCGACAGAATGACGTTTTCTTCCCTAGTGATTCGCCTCTTCATAGACAAGCTCTAACGCCCTCACTCATAAGACTCGAGCCGAACACATCTAAACAGACTTTCTAAGAACATTCGGCGAGCCTAGACCTTTGGCGAGGATTACTCAAGCCGGTGATCCAATCCAATCTTTGGCTTCAACTCAAATGAGGTTGACACAAGATTCCATCATCTATACCTAGAAAAAATGCTCCGTCGAATCACGTCAATCCTCGTTCTCACATGGACTACCCTTCTTGTGCGAGCCACAGAAACTCCAGGCACCAGCCTTCAGCCTCCACCCGGATGCTACAGCGGCCCAATACAGGTTACTTTTGAAACACGACGAGCCGCAATTCAGGTTCACTACACAACCGACGGCAGCACTCCTACCAGACAATCTCGCAGCTATGAAAAACCGATTGAATTGACTAAACCAACCGTGCTCAAGCATCGGCTTTTCGAAAATGGCGTTCCAATTAACGCGGCCGAAACCGCAACCTATATTGTCGGAGAGGAGCACTTACTTCCGTCCCTGTGCATCTCGGGGGATCCCGCACACTTCTACGGCCCCAAAGGTATCCTCGTCAACGCCCCAGAGCATGGTCGTGCATGGGAACGCCCGGCAGTCATGGAATTCTTCGACAAAGACGGTCACCGCAAGTTCGCCCTGGGTTGCGGCGTCAGGGTTCATGGTGGTTATTCCCGCAACGCCGACGGCAAACATTCTCTTCGGCTCTACTTCAGGTCTGAATATGGTGCTACCAAACTTAACGAACCGATATTCCCAAGCATAGAAACAAGCGTCTTCGACTGCCTGGTTCTACGCGCGAACTACAATGATCAGATAGGATTCTCTTTTGGGCCGGATTCCGAGAGAACCTCCCTTAACGTAAAGGATGAATTGGCCAGACGTCTATTTTCTGAAATGGGACATCTTGCGCCAGGCGGACGGTTCGTCGCCCTATACCTAAACGGCACGCCTCAAGGCCTTTATAATCCCGTCGAACGAGTGGATGAAAAGTTTCTTAAAACCCACCTGGGTAGAAAAACGAAATGGGACCTAGTCAAATCCACAGGGAGTGACGGAATGGAAATAAAAAGTGGCGACGACGAAGCTTGGCAAGATTTCGAAAGCTGGCTTGAAACAGTCGACGCCCGGGATCCAAAGTTTATGGAAGCCTTAGCCAAACGGGTGGACATCGACCAGTTTCTTGACTACTGGTTCCTGAATGTGTGGCTAGACAACCGTGACTGGCCTCACAATAACTTCTACGCCTACCGCAACCGGGATGACGGCCAATGGCGTTTTCTTCCCTGGGACAGCGAAATGACTCTGGGATCCTGGCATGATGGTTTTCACAAGGATCGCAATACCGTCACAGAAGCATCGAGCCCTAATGATCGCCGAGGCCTCCCAAACCTAGTTTGTAAGCTTGTCTACATATCAGCAGAAAACCCGAAGTTCAGGAACTCGTTCTGGCGTGCTCACCGCCGGCTGAAGAACGGGGTCATGGAAGCGAACAATATCTCAAACACTTTGGCACATCTGCTAGGTGCAATCGATTCACATGTCGACGAAGAACTTGCCCTTTGGGGGAAAGGAAGAACCCGCCGGCAACTGAAGAGAGCCGAAGGGTTAGCGATGGAATTCATCCAAGCACGATGGCCGATCGTAACCGAACACGCACGTCACCGCATCCGAGATCTTGAAAAAATTCACACCCTGCGCCGAGACCACACTCCTGAGGGATTGGACAAACTATGGGAGGTCATCGAAGACTCGGTCCAATCGGAAATTTTGAGACGCGAGTGCCTCAAAATCCTTGGTCAGCATTTCCCAAATACCCCTCAGGCATTTGAAATGCTATCTACTCTGGTGAGAGAAAATGCCGACCTAGCCATAACCAGATCCGCTTTAGAAACACTCGGCAATCTGAAACTTTCCAAACGTCAGAATGGTGAAGCAAATGATCTGTTGCAAACTTTCGTCCGTCACAACTCCAGCGCCCCAACAGCCGTTCATGCGGTAAACGCGATGACTCAATTGAACTTGCCCGGGATCTCCGTTGCCTATCGTTCCATTCTCAAATCAGTGAAGGATTGGAGTGAGTTGAACAACATTCTCATCGAAATTAGCGGCACTCTGGATGACGAATTCATTTCCGATCTTGAGGCCGTTCTCTTGAGGGTAAACACAGCCAAGAGCGGTGCCTATCTCCGATACACGGTCGCCGAAAAGGTATTGAAACAGATACGCTCGGCTCAATCCATTCAACTGACAACAAATCTTCTCGAGAAAGAGCCCCTAAGCAGAGGCTTTTCCGATTTTAACCACGGTGCGAGCAAAGCATTGATCAAGGTCTTAGGCGCACACGGATCCCCGGAAGGCCGTCAAGCACTCAAAAACGTAATAGACGACAACCGGTTTCCGAAAAGTGTAAGAGATTTGGCGATGGAGACTATTCTGAGTCTGGAATAACCCGTCCACGGGTGTGCTCTAGAATGGTCACAAGGAATCCAAAAGCCGGCGCGATTTCATCCTAATACAGTCAAACGAGGAAAAGGCCGGCTATTGGGGGGGCGTCGCCCTTTGGGGAAAAGCGACAGCTATCGCTCTCGCGGACCAAGACCGTTACTGGCAAGCAAACCAGCGCTTCCAACGAGCATTCTAACATCCACAATAGAAGCGATTGGAGGATGTCCTATTACCGCCAGGTCATGAAGCACAGGAACGCCAGTTATCGTACACGCCCCCTCCCTGGCCCTCAATGAAGTGGCTTGCCAATCAGGTGGCTCGGGACCACAATGGCGGCGATTTCTCACCGTAGATGGGCGTCACATGCCAATCGCTTGAGTACTCACAGATTAGAATAGAGATTGAGCATTCCAGCTCACTGTTGGTTGATCATGAGCAAATTCAGAATTTTATTCCTAGCGATCATCGTCGCCCGAGCCCCACTCGGTCTCGTCTGCAACGCTGCCGGCCTGGCAGATTTAAGCTACGACGCAAGCGGCGCTAGCGTGATCATCACAGGATGCGAAACGAGCGCCGCAGGAGAACTTGTGATTCCGAGCTCGATCGAAGGCAAATCTGTCACAGCGATTGGTCCTAGTGCCTTTTTTGGCTGCCATGGGCTGACAAGCGTCGACACCGGCCCCTCAGTCACCAGCATCGGCTCCTTGGCTTTTTTCGGCAATCAAGGCATTAAGAGCGTTAAACTGGGTACCGCAGTGAAGACGATCGAGACCAGGGCTTTCAATTCTTGTTCCGGCCTCACTACGGTCACACTCAATCAAGGCTTAGAAACCATCGAAGCCAGCGCCTTTGAAAGAAGCGCCAAGATCGAACGCGTCACAATCCCCTCGAGCGTCACGAACGTAGGCAAGAATTCCTTCCGTTATTGCTCAGAATTACAATATATCCACATTGAAGGCGATGCGCCGACCCTGGGAGAAAACGCCTTTGATTCAATCCACATTTTCGCCACCATCACCATTCCACCAGGAAATCCAGCATTTCCCGAATCGGTGTCGGGCATTCCCGTTTTCATCAGAGCAGGCAACCTGTCCTACAGCGCTCGCGGCGAGACAGCCAGTGTGGTGGATTGCGATGAGACCGCCACCGGACAACAGGAAATACTCCTTACCATCAATGGAAAAGCGGTGACTAGCATCGATCGCAATGCCTTTGATAGCTGTTCGCTCGTCACGGGCATCTCCATTCCCGATAGCATCGACACCATCGGATTTCGAGCCTTTGGAAACTGTTCGAGCCTGAAGACGATTCGAATCCCTGATGCCGTTTCACTCATCGGGGACGAAGCCTTTGCCAATTGCCAGAACCTAGAGAGTGTCGATTTCGGGACCGGCGTCACCCGCATTGGAAACAGTGCGTTCGAAGGATCAGGGCTCAAAACAGTTTCGGTCCCCAATACGGTGACCAACATTGGAAATTCGACTTTCGCCAGCAGCAATAATCTGACCTCGGCGACCATCGGAAACAGCGTCACCTTTCTCGGGAATTCCTGCTTTTCTTTTTGCACCAATCTCACCGAAGTCACTCTCGGTTCCCGCATCAGTCGCATCGGCTTCCGCTCCTTCGAAGAGTGCCATCAACTCACTAGCGTCTTTTTCCTCGGCAATGCCCCCGGCAGTGTTCGGTCCGATATCTTTTCTAGCCTGCAAGGCGACGTCACGGTCTACGCCCTCCCAGAAGCAAGCCGTTT
>CAJXVR010000118.1 GCA_913061285.1 uncultured Verrucomicrobiota bacterium
TTGTTTCTCTGATGCAGTATCTTCTATTCGGCAATTCGACGGTGATTGGAATTGGACTTCGGCCGAGGTTCGGGTGAGTTTTCCACACTTGATGACGGAAGCACCAGGCGCCTTGGAGTTCTTCGGAGAATCCCGAAAACCGTGAAATCTTCGTAACTCCTTGGACTCAAGGACTTATGGGAATCTTGCGGAATTGCGTTATTTGTACCACGGGTTCGTGGGGAGTAAGGAGTGGCGGAAGGGGCGGGATTCGAACCCTTTCAAATAGCCGATAAAACAAGGGTTTTGAGTTGAGGGTCAGTAAAAGTCAGTTATTTTGGCCGTGTAATGTTACGAAAACCGAAGCGAAGGACCCTACCGACCCCTTCCGTTTTTAAGTCGACAGCCAAGAATCAATGGGTCTGCGAATACCACGAATTTGACGAAAAAGGACAAGTTCGCACACGGCGTAAATCGTTCCTTCGGGAATTAAGAGCTACGGGCGTGGAAGGGAACTTGACCGAACAACGCGAGGCGGCACTTCGGATGAAGAAGCAGCTCATTACTGCTGAGCGTGACAAGAATCGGCTCCGCAGGCGTGAGCTAGATCAGACTTTTCTAACGGCCAAACAACTCCGCGAGGCCAAAGCGGCCTTCGCGATATTTGATGAAATTCCTGATCGGAACAAGAGCCTCGTTGATGCGGTAGTTCTTTACCGCGAACATCTACGACTTGCGATCGATAGCCCTCCTCTCCAGGATTGCATCGACATCTTTTTGGGGCGGAAGCTGGAGGCTGTTGAGAAAAAACTGCTCAGCCATGAAACCTATCGAACCCTCAAATGGCGTCTGAACCCATTTCGAAACTATTTCGCGGAAAAGGTCCCGTCTCTCAAGATCGGTGAGGTAAGCGCTCAACAACTGATCGTTTACCTAGAGGGTCTTGAAGTAGGTGAGCGAACGTTGCGCAATACGGTCAACGATCTCAGGAACTTCTTCAACGATGCTGCAAACCCAAAGGATGAAAACAGATTCATCAACAAGAACCCGATGGATGGAGTCTACATTCATTTCAAACGGTTTAACGCTACGAAAGCTCTCAAGACTCGAAGGGACAAACGAAGAGTCCCAAAAGTTCTTTCACTACAGGAATCGAAACACGTTCTCGAGATTGCTTTTGAGGGGCGCAAGCATGGCTTCCTGGGCTTTGCTGTTTGCGGTCTGTTCTTAGGGATGCGTCCTAGCGAGATCTTCGACATGGTCAAACAGGCCGATCACTGGGAACGATTGATTAAATTGGAGGAAGGAGTTTTGCGCATCGAGGGTTTCGGAAAACAGCGCGATCAGCGGATCATTGTCATGCCATATAATGCCGTTAATTGGCTGAGATTCATACAGGGCAAAGGCTACCCTCTTTGCTTCAATTATGATCCGAGGGCGGATAACGTGCGCTATGCAAGTTTTCGGGCTCGTGCCTTCTTGCCTCCAATTGAGGCGGAACGAATTGTCACACTACGACGCTCTCGGAAATCAGGCCACAAATACACTCCTGACGAGAAGGCGTTTTCGCAGGCGTGCAATAAGAAACTAGCCGAATACCAAGATGTATTACGTCACACGTTCGGCACGAATTTTTACTACGCGAACAACTTTGATAAGAACCTGACTGTCCAGCAAATGGGCAACTCTGGCGAGGTCTTCATTGAACATTACCGGGGACTATTAGATCGCCCGTCGGATGCAATCAAGTATTTCGAATTGAGACCTGAATGAGGGCTCGGTTACCTAGTCAGTTGTAATAGATGCTCGAATTCTAATTGCGCTATCCAGAACCTGCTTCCTTAGCATGTTGACCTCGGCTTCTGTCGAATGCACCATGCTCTTGTCCATGGGCTTGAGTATTTCCGTAAATGCCTCCCGGTAGGCTCCTAGTAGCTTCCGATGTTTTGATGTCAGCTCTTCTGGGAACTTGTCCCAGTATTGTAAAAACACTTCAGGCAGAGCATTGAGCGGTCTGAGGTTTGAACTGAGAATAGTAACAAATGTTTCTGCTATATCGTTAATCTCCAAGGCTGCCGACTGAGGTTCGAAAGTGTGAGGCGAAAAATCAAAATCATTCTGAATGTCGAAGATAAAACCGCCTAGAATTGCATCCAATCTGTTTCGATTTTCGTCGATCGCCTTTTGAGCTAACTTAGACAATTCAATGAGGGTTACCGCTTCCGCTGTTGAACTCTGGGGCTCGTCCTTTTGTAGTGCATGGCTTAGCCATCCCAACGTAATCGATGTGAGAACAACAGACATGAAGCCGAGCGCGAGCAATTGACTCAGTGCAGTTTTGACAATTGGTTCAGAGTAGATCTTTTTTGGAAGATAAAATCGAGCGCTCAAGAAGAACGCGCCCATACTAACTGCGGCGGATATGAGCGGATACACATCGGTTGAAAGAGGGTTATTCATCTTGACCTGATGTTGTAGCATCTGTGACCTTCTGGCCTTCTTGTGATGAAATTACACGGCCCTCGGCGAGATCTGATTTGGATTTCATTATTATATTGACTGCTCCAACCCAACACATTCCAGCTGTCAGGGCCTGAAAATGCTCCTTTGGCGCGAAAATTATTGTTCCAATAATTGAACCTATGAGACTAACAAGGATGAAATCGACTCGGGCGTAGAATTCTGAGTGTCGGGCGGCGAATACGTTCTTAAGAAACGGTTTCGTGCCCTCAAACCCTTTATTGAGAGAAAACATATGAGCGACCGCAGCTCCGAAAAGGGTTGATAGATAGAGAAGAATTTCACCTCCATCGATGTTTTGTAGGACCGGCTGAATAAAACCGATGAGCGAACCAGCCTGGTCAATTGTAGAAATATGTTGTTCCAGTTCTGCCATGTTGCGCTGAGACGTTTAAAGAAAACACTGTAAACAGTGTTCCGGTCAAACAAGATCGTATAAGAACGTTTCGGTCTGTCGACCAGACTCTTGCGGTTTTTCTTAGCCCCTTTTTAAGCATAGCCCTTGTTCTATCTAGTGACTCCTTGCGGAAACGGAATCGCGGCTATTGGTGCCGCCTGGGCGTCTCACGAGGTGACTGTAATTTACAAGGCATCATGCCGTCCAATGACGTAGCTATCGTTTGAACGGTCAAATTACTGAACCTGACGATCTGGAATCTACAATTATCCTTCTTAGGTTGGGTGGTAGCCTTTAAATCTTCGATTGGAGAAAACCTTCTAGATCCTCTTCTAGCTGTTTCATGCTGAAAAGATAGGAAAAGCCTTTGTCAGTGGGAATTTTATAGGCGCTGATCGTACGTTCCTTCACCCATCGCCTGATTGTGTCGTGTGATTTTCCGAAAAGAACGGCAACTTGATCAATTCCGAGAAGTGGGGATTGAAGGGCACTGAGATCTTCAAGGGTATTGCGGATACTGGACAACTCCTCTCTCAGCCCGTGTACGATATGCTCTATTTGCGTATCCGTCATATGTCTAGTTGGAGATACGAATTGGAGCAAAGGGAAAACCGATGGGGGTGTAAATTTTTTCGATCCCCCAAGTTCACGAATGATGGCGGCAACGAGCTTGGCCTGTTTACGATGCTCGATATGAATTCGACACAACTGGCCCAACTGGATTTCAATCCCCCCCTTCGCATTGAGGCTTTTGAACGACCTCGATTAGCGTGGGGCGCTGGCTGACAGGCGACCGGGCCGCTCGCTTGTGCCAATAGCGAAATGTGCTGTAGCTGATGTCGTGTCGGCGAGCGAACGCAGCCGCGTTCAGGCCGCTACGCTCGAATTCTTCCTGCAACTCTTCCCGCGTTCGGATAACGTTCTCTGATTTCTCATCACTCCCGTTATTCATGTTCTCACGGTGTGAATAGAAGGGCTTTTCTTTGACCCATACTTTCTTTCGACGCACCTCCTTCCATCTGTTTGGTTTTTCCTGAGGCGAAGTCCTGTAGTGTCCGATTTATAGATTGCCCATTTGGGTGGCTATTCATTGACCAGAAACGTCTTATCCCTTACATTCTCGATTGAATCGCGAATGCATAAAATCATGAATAAAATATTTACTATTGGGTCTGTTTGTTTGTCTCTGATTCTTATCGTGGGCTGTTCTTCCGCTGATTCCAAAGCTGGGCTAGGTGCCTTGGGGGGCGGACTTGCCGGAGGAATCATTGGACATCAAGTCGATCCCAAATCCGGAAGATACATTGGCGCCGCTGTGGGCGCGCTCGTGAGTTATCAGTTGGTAAAACATCTGACAAAAGAAGATCAAGCAGAACTTTCTAAATCAACACAGCAGACGGCATCGACAGGAGAAACTCAAACATGGGAAAACCCGAAAACAGGCGTTCGAGGCCAAACAAAGGTCATCGAGGAAAACGCTTCACCCGCAAAAGCTGATCAAACTGCTCGGAATTGTCGCACAGTTGAACAACAGGTAGAACTTGCAGATGGAACGATAGAAACTGAATCAATAACCCTTTGCCAAGGTGAAGATGGGTCTTGGCAAGCAATCTGAACCGATCTTACTTGCTAGAACTGTGAACCGATCAGCTTCGATCTTCTTGGTTTGGCTGTTATCTACTGCCTGTTTATATGCTCAAACGCGGACAATACAAACAGTTGGTGGATTTGCTGCTTACGTTGTTGAGGAGGGATGGTGTGGTCCAAATGTGATTGTCAATGTCAGTGCTCTTGACAGAGAAGCATTCGTTAGGGACCGGGCTGATTTCTCAAAGCTGGCCAGTGGCGTAAGATTTAATATTGAACTAGAGTGTCCAGACGTTGTTGAAATCACCCTGGCGGGATCTGTCAATGGCAAGCCTGTATACGACGCAAAGATGGTGAAATCTGACAGATGGGTCCTCAGAAAAGATACTAGTCGAGAAGAACGAGCCAAATCTATACTAGAGAATTCGAAGACTGGTTTACTCAGTTTCAATCCGGAGAATTTCGAAGACATATTACTTATTGAAGAAAGTTATCAGTCGGAGATTTCGTCATTAAAAGGTCTTGGGTTTGCCGAATACTTGAGTGAGCTTCAATCTTTGCTTGTTCAGCGATCTGAAGACCTTCTCCGAGATCCTGAGCGGCTGCAGAAGTTTAAAGAAGAGTTGCTTGTAGGAGACACAAGTCGCGATGCGCTGGATCAATTAAATGAATTGGGACTAACCTTGGGGCAATATGCTGTTCGTTTTCCGGCAATAACGAACTATGTGGAATTGGTACAGATTAGTATGGGGAGAGTGATTCAAGATCATGTAAACGTAACACTAGAAGCGATTTCTTCGGCAGGTAACACTATAAATGATATCGCAAGTCTCTTCTTAGAGGGGGAGCAGGAGGTTGCTTGGCTAAATAGTTGGGATGCTTCTGATCTTGCAAACGCTGTGGAGATTAAAATTCAAGAACGTGTAAATGACATTGCAGAAACTGGTTACTCCGCCTTCGTCAAGGACCTTGGGTTGGTGTCAGCGAGTAAAGACGGGATCGCTGGAATAGAACAGAAGTTGAACTTTATTGGCGCCTACCGTGATCGCTGTAAGGCATTAGAGCGATATGAATCTGCGGCCATCCAGCGCATTAATGCTCTTCGATACGAGATTAGTCGAGATTTGTTTGAAAGTGTAGGGCTTGAGAGTGAAACACTAAGGACTTCATTTAGTCTTGGAGGGCATATTGTCAATTTCAGCGAATTCGTAGATAAGTTGAAATCCAACGGACACGAGATCGCAGCAGCCTCTAGCGGTCCTGTTTTCAAGTCGAGCGCGCATAGAGTTCTTGATGTTTTAGGTTGGTCTACTCCTTCGATTGGGTTGAGTTCGATTAGCTTGGTGACAGCTGAACGAAAGAAAATTACTTTCGAGATGTCAGAATTGGCAACGGCGTCAACATATTTTGTGCCGGACCGGATTCTCTTTGAGGATGAAAGTGAAGATCTTCTCGAATCAGAATGGGTTTCCTTGATGTTTTCCATGGGGATTCTTCAAGCGAGTGGTGCAACTGATAGAGATGGTGTTTGCGATAGCGATAGATTCGCAAGTGATCCTTTTGACGCGCAGCGAATTACTGGCTATGGAATTGAAAACGAAGACTTGCATCTCGAGCTAGCTATTCAAGCTAGCCTAGTGGCAATTGAAGAAAATCCAACTGAGCCTCGTTATTACTTTCACCTTGGAAGAGCCCTTGTTCTTTCGGGGGAAGATGATCAAGCAAAGGATTTCTTGGTAACGGCAGCAGAAGATGGATATGGAGCAGCGGCTTATTACCTGGCCGAAATTTTGGCTCGACCTGCATTAGAAATGGAAGGCGATTCCGAAGTTTCATTGTCTACACTTCGGGCAGCAATTGCGTACTACAAGCATGCCGTTGAGAAAAACTATTCAGTGGCCAAAGAGCAGCTTCAGAATGCAGAAGAGACGTTTGCAATCTATGCTCCACCCTTTGATGGGAAAACTTTCAAATGGCCAGATTTACTTAAGGCTATATATGACGGAGACCTTAGTAGGTTCGATGAGTTTTCTTCTGAGGACCACTTTAAGATGAAAGGGTATATTCTTGGGTTGAGATCTATTGCTGAACAACGAAACCGCCCTTTCAAGAATTCAGCGACCAACAAGAAGATTTACGATTATGCGCCAGAAGGAATGAAGAATGCCGAGAAGAACTTGATGAATATGCTCAATTTTTTCATTAGGCCAAACCAATATGACATGCAGGAGATTGAGGCGGTTGCTCAATATGCAGTAGTCGGAAATGCCGATGCGGAAACGCTTATCATTTATTTAGAATCTGAGCAGAGTGAAGTAATGCGTTTCTTTAATATTGCCCTTGGATACTTGGACAAATTCCATAAATGATAGCTTTGGGTTTATTGATAAAGGGTTAAATACTTCTCTGCGGCCTTACGTTGCCACCCTTCAGATGAGTCGAGAATTCTTCTTACATGCTCTCCAAATCCTGAAATTTTGGCCTTAGTCATTGCTTTTAAGCAGTGTCCTGATACCTCCTCATCGGTTAGACATTCTGCCAGATGGATCCCGTAGTTTCCTTGTCCAAATTCTCCGATCAGCAGAGCAAACGTCTGGCGACCCTTTCGATAATCTTTGCAAGACAGGATTTTGACAGCTGCATCTAATACAGGGCATTTTCCTTTCCAGCGATTTGCTTTGAGTACATGGCGTAGTTTTTCCCCTAGTTCCCAGATTTTATGTTCGAATTCTAACCAAGCAGGGGCTCCGTCGACTCCTTCCATGTATGGTTCGGTTAAACTGTCTTTCCATGAGGTTGAGACTCCTAGTATCAAAGTGGCTACCCTGTCCTGGGATCCTAAAGTCTTCGGACTCTTCTCCATATTTTTTAAAAAAACCTCATACTCTTTGTGTGAAATTATCGTCACTTATTAAGATCCTTTCGAATGATATTTATGGGGCTGCGGGGGTTGTCATGAGCTGTCTGTAGCGGTTTAGAAATCTTCGTTCTTTTATCGACGATGATATCGACTCGTCCCTTCGAACCTCCTCGGGTTGCATGCGCAGCAAAATCTTTAATTTGACTCGTTAGCCCCTGCTTATTGACATTCTTGACTTCTTTTAGGTGTCTTTGGGTTTTATTCATCGCGTCTGGAATCCGATAGGCTTTCTTACCACTTGCGCTAGGAATGCGGGTTGTATTCTTTTGGATGCCCGCATTGCGCTCACCCCGCTCACCTTTCGCTCCAATCGTCTCATCCTTCGAATTCCTTGCTCCCCTCAAAATAGGGGTGATCTTTGACTTGCTGTTCTTCGAGCCGGATGGCTGAGATTTTAACTTAGTTAGTGAGCGTTGTACAGTTTTTCCAGGTCTTGAATTGCTACTATTTAGTGCTTGTCGTCGAGTTGCTAGTAGTAATGTTGTATTTTTTCGGTCTTCATCGATTTTCTGTTTTCTCTCCTTAGCTTGCAGATTTCTCCGTTTTACGTCCTCCCGTTGTTTGTTTTGGCGCAATAGACGATCCTTTGCCAGTTGGCGGGCCTTTCCGAGTTGCTGCGCATCAAGCACGATCCGACGAGAGGTTGTGTTCGCAACTTTTCCTGATGTTGAGCCGCTTTGCCGAGTGGATGAAAGCGAAGTCGTGGAACGAAGTAGTTTTTGAGCAAAGTTTTTCTGTTGGGTTCTCTGCTTCGAAAGTCTTTGTTGTTGTTGGAGCTTACTACTTTGGAGAGTTTTCTGCTGCTGCTGCTGTTGCTTTATGGCTTTTTGACGCTGTCTCTCTTGTTGCTGTTTCTGCTGCCGTTCGAGTTGTCTCTGTCTTTGCTGCTCGCGTAATCTGCGCTGTTGTTCCTGCTGTTGCCTTTGTTGCTGCTCGCGCATTCGCCGCTGTTGGTCAAGTTGCTGCTGCCGTTGCTGCTGTAACTGCCTTTGTTGCTGCTGTTGTAGGTAGTAGGAATTTCTCTGAGCTTCTAAGCCGGAGACTAAGAAAACCGCGAGTAGAAAACAGCTGATGTGACGGTATAGAGAAGTTGAAAGCCTCATAGTGTAGTTGGGTTTGAAGGGGTCAAAATTTCGGAAAGGAGAGTTTGCCCGGGGGATTTCGAATAAAGAAACTGCGAAACGACCGGTAAATCTAGCGGTTGGTTTGTTTCTGGTTGTGACAGTGAGATGCTGGTGGTTTCTTGCGATTCGCTAATCAAGATTCTCGTTAGGAACGCCTGAGACAATGAGAGATTAAGGAATAGCAAATGAGGAGAACCTTTTTCATCTACAATGATATTCAGTCGTAGATCGGGACGGTCCGATGATTGAAGTAAATAAGAACTTTGATTGGATGACGATTGTTGTATGAACTTCACTTCGATCGGTTCGCTTTTGCTAAGTTGGAGGAAGACTGAACCTTCTTCCATTGAAATTGCCTCCAATGTTCTGTCTTTGCCCGGGTGAAGTTTAGAAAATGATAACGTAAGATCCTCAGAAACTGAGGAACCGGTGATTAGTAATTTTGGTCCTGCTTGTGGATTTGATACATACTGTAGCGTAGAGTTGAAGGAGTCCTTGTTGATAGAGATCGTGCCGGAAGATTTGGAGATGTAACGCCCGGCGTGAGAAGTGTAACTGAATCCAGGTAGCGTCAGCTCATTTTTATCCATCGAACAATAAACGTAGGTTTGATCTTCATTGAATACCAGAACACGAGAATAGTCATCCGTTACCCAGATGCCAGCAATGTTCTCGCGAGGCAATCCTGGATCACATCCTAAGAGCAAGATTACGGCAAACAAACAAGATGCATTTTTTGAAATTGGACCAATCAGATGGCCAATTATTGATCGATCGAAACTTAAACTTGGGAGGACATTCATATACAGTTGGGCCTCTAGGTGATCATTGGAACAGAAAACGGTTTTCCAGACGAGTAATAAAAGCGATCGAACGCGCCTAGCTTGAACATCGGAGTTTTCTGGAATTCCTGTCGCCGAGCATGAATTCTGGCCTACGGACTTTGGAATATGACAATGGGCTCCTCTCTTGAATTCCGTCTCCATTTGAGCGATACGAGGTCAATTTCTCTGCCTCGTGCGAATTTCTGTAAGTCCGAGAGCACTTTGGAGCCAGCTTGGTACGCGATTGGTTTTCCCTGATTGGGTGATGGTCTGAATCCGATAGCTATAGGCCTTGTTGGTTTAGACCCAAGCACTGCTATAAACTCGAACATTTCTTCATCCGTTTCCTCGAGAGAAAAGTAATCAGATACGCTATCCTGCCATTCTTTGTGGGCGGCCAGGGTTTCTATGGCTTGAGTGAAGTTTGCCCTCTGTGATGCATTCACTAAACCAATACTACTTAAATTGTTGAGCCGCATTTCAAAAGCCGGGATGCTATTTCCTTGAAGCTTGGGTAGGAAGAACTGACTATTGGTCGGGGAGTATATTTGCACTCCAGGCATTCGCAGGAACTCCCCTCGAATTCGTCGCTCGCTGACTGCTTCGACACGCTTGATCCCCTTGACATACGGTCCAGGTTCACTAGTGGTAGCATAAGTTACTCGCAGTGCAAAGTATATGGCAAGCTCTTGGTTAGGGTTGTCTTTGTGATTTTCTAATCTGTAGTTTTCTAATAGGAGGGGCAATTTATCTGCAAAGCTGTCACAAGCGTGGGTGAATTCCAAACTGCCTGAGACAGGCTGGCTGACGTGCTCAGCGAACAATCCGAATATTGCCTTTGATTTGTCAGGTATCGCATGATTGAAAGGACGGAGTTGGAATTGTATATCAAGAATGGTGTTTGGCCTACTTAAGACCTCTGAAATTGCCGATATATTTGAAAGATAGTAGGGGGAAATCTCAAATACTGTTCCGCTTTGCTCCAGTGCAACCTGAATCCTTTCGATTGCCTCAGTCACTGCAGAGAGTGAGGCATTTTCAATTGGTTCAGCCTTGATCTTGTTCTGCGAATTCTTTGGTGGAAGACCCCTTGTCTGATTTGTCCGGTTATTGGGGCTAACGGGCCCTCCGTGGTCATTAGATTTCTCAATTTCGCCTTCGTTTCGGTCCAATTTGCCAAACGCCTGGTTAAGCCTATCAACAAGTTCCTGTATATTCTCAGTGTTTTCCAAGTCCCCAATCAATTCGGGGCGACCGTCGCTCTGCAACTTCATCATCGGCAATAGATCATTTTTAGTCAGTTCACCATGTGATGCTTTGAAAGCAATTGCTTTAATTTCACTATTGAACGCTTCCAGCTTGCTCAATCTATCGATAACGCCATCTAGTTTTGGATTGATTGTGGCTATCGCAAAGAATGACAGCAGCAATCCACCGCCAAAGAATCCATAGACCAATTTCTCAGCCAATCCGGAAAACAACTTTTTCCGCGCGGCCAGCCCATCCAGTTCGTTCTCTGCGTTTACAATTCTCTTTTTTTTTGTGCAATTCTTTACAGATTTTTTTTTCGTCTTTGGTGGCATCATGCTCCTTGAGCTTGGCCGAGTTTAGGCAATGTTTCAAGACTGTATATGTCGAGATTGTCGTCGGAACCGTGGAACCGTATTGGACTACGTAGAGGGTTTCCCCGAGCATCTGATATTGCCTCGCCTATACCTCTCAACGTGCACTGTGAATTCGACCACTGGACCTGAAATTCAGTTTCAGAAAGTCCGAAAAAACTGTCGACTCCTCCATGAAACCTGTTGATTGATGTTTCCTGCCGGTCACGCTTCCGAATTCCTTCATGATACGAGAGCAGAGCTAGCCAGGCTGGCTTATCGGCCTGTTCACTCCAAACCCGTGCGACATATTGGTCTGCGTGGGCTTTCATGACGCAATGGCTCGTAGAGTTTACCTCTTCGTGGACAGATTATGCTATTGGTCCTTTGATATCTCCGCATTTCTGATCCCATCATCGATATGTTTTTTAAGCCTTGCTCGCAGATCAACAGCGAGGTCATCTACCCGGCGCCATTGAATTCTATCACGATCCTCTATACGACTCCGTGTTTCCTCTGAAATATTCTTGTATGAAGGGTGTTTTCTAATGAACCGTATGAAGGCTTTTACTTGAGGGCGGTCGAGTGAATCAGCTGTTGCATTATTCAAAAATTCTTCCCAATCCTGACGAAGCTTCGACGTTGCGGTTTCCCAGATGTTTCCAATAAATCCATCTCCGAAATGAATTCGCCCGAGTGTGTATCTGGTGGGCACGTCGGCTTCATTTGCCTCTTGGAATGCACTATCTAGCATTCTTCTGTATTGAAATGTTCGCCCGTCACGTGCTCTTACAAACCTTTCGATCAGATCGTTGAGATCCTTGATTGGGTCGTTCGGAATTTCGGCGTCGTCCAATGAGAATGTTTCGTTCCAAATGCTAAATGACGTTGACCCATTCGTAGATTGATTTGTGCCAGGGAATTTATTATCCGCGATCTCAAGTATTAGTTTGAGTCGCTCGATGAAGTTGTCAGCGGCAAGGTAGAGCGTTGCGCTGGCTTGTTCTAGCGATGCTTTGCGAGTTTGGGGGGTGAGTTGTTCTCTAAGAAGTGAGATTTGGGTTAGCCACTTTCCCCGTTCCTCGCGTGCATCTGGATAGAGCCACATTGTGTAGTAGACAACGAGGAAGACCGCAACGCCGTGTGTTCCAATGAACACGCCGATAGTTGAAAGATAGTCTCGTATGGCTTCGACTGATATCTGACTCACAGTTATCGGCCGACTTGTGTTGGCTTCGACAGACATACTGTTCGGTTCGCCCTCTGTTATCCGTTTTTCAGTTGAAATTCGGGCTCTGTGAATTCCACAATAGTCGGTGTTGGACTTTGCATTGTAAGGGCATGGAACCCCTCCCTTGGTTTTCGCGCCGCACTTCATTGAGATGGAGCTTGTCTGGTATTAGGCGTTTTTGCCAGTCGCGATTCTAAAATTGTCGTAAACTAAGCAATTGCCCTGAGAGTATTTGATGCGGAATTCTCTTAGCGAGTATCTCGAATGCCAGAATTTCCAATAACTTAAAAATTTCTTGTTTTGGGGCCACAGGGCGTTTTGGTTACTCGAAGCAAGATCCCAGAACAAAAACACACTAAATCTGGCAGGGATATTAAGAACCTAGCCAGCACGAGGTGCCATGTTTCATGAATGCCCTCTCATCTGAGTTCATCCATTCGTACCCTGAACTTCAAGTCAATGGAGGCTAACTTTGCAGTATTACAGGTTTACCGACCCAAATCTAAACCTTTCACTGCGGATTGAGTTTGTTCCTGAATTTTTTCGCTTCCAATCGCTCGTGGATTGCTTTTATCCCGATGCGCAGGCCGTCTTGCCTTCAACCTTGTGATTAGAATTTCACGCTCTTTCGTCTGTCGTAGCTTGATTTCATCGAGCTTTGAGGAGAATTTCACATTAATGAATTCGATCTCATCACCGAGGCGGATTGTTGCCTGTGTTAGAGAGGAGTTTAAGGTCTCGATATTGCGGTGGAATATTCGGTCCAATCGGAAGAGCCGCTTCCAAAACCCCTGTTTAGCGAGTTTGTGTTGTAGCGTAAGAATGGCTGTCCTGATATCATCAATTCGGCTACGTGTTGTGATATCCTTTACCGCTTCGAAATGCTGGGCGATCAACTGATCGCGTTCTTTCGCATGACTGAATTCCTGTGCGGAAATTAGCGCTGTTATCTGATTTGCGACGCGCAGAGAGCGCTCATTGTGTTTAGCGGCGGGATGCCGGGGTTTGTCTGTTGTGCGATCGGTGTTTGCCAAAGTGACGCACTGTATGGCCTCGTCAGCCATCGGAATGTCTTCTCGGAATACCGCTGAGAATTGAGCCTTGAACTCCCGTGATGACACGCCCTGTAGGTGTCGGAGGGGATTGACTGTTTTTCCATTCCGGTCGATAATAACGATACGTTTTCGTCCCTGAGCCAATTGATAGCCGTCGATCTTGAGGGCTTTGGCAAAGCTGTCACCGTCAGTAGTGCTCTCCCAAGCTTTGAGAATTATAGGGTCCACGTATTTGGTGCTCACTCCTTTTTGTCGCTTCTGATAGTTCTCCTCACGTCTTGGGCAATAAATTGTACCCTCCTCCTTTTGGTATTCACGTGCAAAATCTGAGAGTCTGCGTTTTGTGAATTTGAGTTTGGCAACAAGGCCAGTCATTGGATGGACGGTATTTACGACGATGTGAACATGCGGCTGTGGTTCGTCTGTGTGGGCAGCAATCATGGCCTGATGTTCGTCTAGGCCAAGTTTTTCAAGGGATGCTCTTACGGCTGAAAGCATGGCTTCTCTATCAGGCGTTTGCTCGGGATGCCACGAGAGTGAGTAGGCAAAGACAGGTTTTCGTGATTTTGCTCTTGTTGTTCTCCTGCCGGATGCCTCTTTCAATCGCGTTTGGTTTTTCGCCGTGTAGGCCATTACCTTCCACGCTTTCTCCGCGCAGTCCGTTAGCATATTGACGGTGTGAGTCCAGGAAACTCTCTCTGTTGATAGCGCGTTCTTGTCGTGAAAGTAATAGGCATGGGCTCCTTTGAAGGATCCGCCGCTGGCTGCAATTACTGGAACCATTATGAATCCTCTGTGTCGATAGATTTATCAATAACCGACTTGATAGTCTGGCAGATGCGGTTCACCTCAGGCGAAACCTGTCCAAAGATGTGAGCATTCTTAACCAGCTGATTGAGGTTGTGGCCGATATGGTTAAGCTGAACTATTACGGCTGGGTCGCATTGACTGATGACATTGATGTTAACGCTTTCACTCCGCGATAGCACAAGCATGCGGGCGAGATCGCCTACACGCAGATTGCATGCAGCGCTCTTGTGAGCAATCCGCGTGTATTCTGCGGCGGTAAGTCGGAAACTGACTACGCGGTTCTTGCGGTTGGCCTGGGGGAGGCTGGGTCTGCTCATTCCTATGCCTCCCAATACGTTTGGGGCATAGACAAAAACCGGCGTAAGCCGATTGCGACCACGGGAAGTGGTCCAACTGGGTGGGGATGCAACGGGGCGGGTTTAACCCGCCCCTTGCCAAGATGGAGCGATAGCGGGTTGTTGTATACAACAACACATCTTGCTACCCGGCAAATCGAGCGCGGCGAGTTAGGCGTATACGTACAGTTATAGTGTATACGGGAAAGTGGGTCGTTGACGTGATGGGTCATCTACGGGTCCTTTCTGTCTAGGGTTAACGAAAAACAGGGTTGCTGAAGCGTGGCCTGAGCCAGTAACGGCTGGATACTGCATTGCAGCACACGAAGCGCTGGCCTGCGCGCGTGAAGCTTGCTATACGATCAGACAAATGGTGATCGCGACGCTAGGCTGCTTCCTGCGTCTTCCAATAGGGTACGGGCATCGAGAGGATCGAAGCCTTTACCTCGGGAGAGGTTCTAATAGCGTCAAGCAAGGGGCACCATCCTTCGATTTCATTGCATCTGGCAATGGCATCGAACGGCGAAGCCATTGAATAAACTAACTTTTTCCCGTCGAGTTGCAGGTTCTGGAACACGTATTGGAGCAACTCGCGTTTCTGAGCAAAGCTCGAACTTCTAAACTCACCAACGGCATTGGAGGCAAGCTCGATGAGATAGTTAAGTTTGTCCGTGAAGTCGTCGTCGGTCGTGTCATATGCGTCGAGAAGATCCTGAAGCTCCTGCTGCCGAAGTCTGAATCGCTCTTTTTGCGTGAGATACTCGTTCCTGGTTAGTTCGTCCGCGAGGCGGAGCTCTGTGAGACGATCTAGCTTGGGATCGATCTCGGCGTATTCTTGGCGCAGGGCGACGACATGTGCCTGCGCCTCTTGTTTCTTCCGGCGATAGGCCTGTGAGATGTAGGAGAGCACATCCTTAAGCTCGCCGGGGTCCCAGATGGTGAGAGAACCCAGGGCCGTTTCGATTTGTTCGAGAACAGCTTCCTCGCGCGTGTAGTGTACCTTAGCGTGATCGTCGTTATTGTAGGACACCAAGTAGGTGAACATGGCGGTGTCGCCGTTTTTGTAGGTTTTTGTGTGCTGTTGGGCCGTACAGAGTCTGCCTGTGTTTGCACAGGTCAGGAGCCCTCGAAGGAGGAACTGCTTTCTTCCGTAGCGGGCATGCGGCTTGGTCTTGCCGGTTCGAATGGCGTCGCACTCGTCAAAGAGTCTCTTGCTGATAATCGGCTCATAGATGTGGGGGTAGTCCTTTCCGGTCGTCTTCACCCGCATGACACCGTAGTAGAATGGGTTTTGGAGCAGCTGGTGGATATGGCTCTTCGAAAGTGCTCCTTGTCTTCCGCGATTGTTGGTGACGCCAATCTCCTTCGAGAGTTTGACGAGTTGGGCCAGGGAGTAGCAGCCGGTGGCGTATTTTTCGAAAAGCGTCCGAACAAGAGGGGCTCGGACAGGATCGAGGCAAATCTCAGCTTTCCCGCGCCCGTGGCGCTTGAGCCGATCATCCCGCCAATTGAGGTATCCTATCGGAGCCTGCCCAATCCACTCCCCACGGCTGAGTTTTTGCTCTTTGGCCCTATTGACGTTGTCACTGAGGCTGTCCGTGTAGTTCTGAGCCAGTGCGACCGCGATGTTCCACATGAAGAGGTCTTTTGCTGGTGAGTGTTTGTGGATGACACAGTTGTCGCTGCTGAAGTGGTATTCGAGCAAACCCTCCTCTCGGAACTTCTCGAGTATCGGCTGCTGCTTGAACCCGCGTTGAAGCCGGTCAACTTTGTCAGTGACGATGGCAATCGGCTCCCTGAGTTTGATAGCGGTCTTGCTGGCTTCCTTAATGATCGCCATGAATTTCTCACGGTCGCCACGGGTTGAGGATTCCGTGATCGTGGCGGATTGCAAGAGCTTGAGATTGTTTCGATCGCAGTAGTCTCTGATGCGACTGTTTTGGGCATCTGGAGAATACTCCTCCTGATCATCGGATGAGACACGTGCGATCGTAATGGCCTTTGTTGCCTCGTGGCCTGAAAATGAGTATCCAGCCAACGGGACCTCCCTTTATGTACGTAGTTTCAATCACTTAGCTTAGCCGAAATACGGTCGCATTGGCGAGCGGCTGAGTTGGCCAAGCTCGACTTATCCACAAACAATTCGAAATACTTGACCAGACGTCTGGCGGCATCGGCGGCCTGTGAGTCTGTCAGGGCAAGCGAGCTTCGCGCCTTGATCCGGTTGGTTAGCGAAGTGAAGATCTCTTCTGAGGTCCTTTTGTCGCCTCGAACCTGGCTAATGATTTCTTCTTTGTTCAGTTGCGGTGGAATGGTTCGTCTCCTGTTTCCTGACCGGACCTCTGCGATGAAATCTCGCTCGCTCACCTCAGGCATGTCTGCGGGGAAAGGGGTTGAGTGCGGTCAGTGATTGGGTGCTCAAACGATGGGCGGATACCCGGCGTTCTGTGCCCTTACTGATGCCAAAAAACGAGAATCTCCCCAGGACGGTCGATGGTGAAGACGTCGTTTATTTCCATGTCGCGGGCATAGGCCTCAATGTTGAAATAGCTCCGGAGGTTGTCTGGAATTTCCTCGATCTGGCCGGAATCCTCAAGATAGTCATCGCACCATGATTCTATTGAGCTGGCGGAGCCAGCGAAGCGTTCTTGGTAGGTTCTCACGGCCTCTGGTGTGAGATCCTCTGACTGATATTCGCAATAGGCAACTAGGTCAGCCCATTCGATACCTTCTGAATGCGCTGTCTCATAGGCGTCGGCAATCTTATTGAGATCGTCGATTCCGGAATACTCATGGAGGTCGCCGCAGAATTCGTGATCGTGGATGGCGTATTCCTCGGCGTCGGGAGCCGGTGATGAGGCGAGCATCTTTGCAATCCGTTCCGAAATATTCTCACCGCCGTCAAGCTCGATCCAGGAGCCGTGCAGATCGCCATTATTGTAACTGGCGAGACAAGCAACATAGGCGCGAGGTTTAGACATGGGATCTCCTTATGTCGGTTTGAAAAGAATCTGGGATCACGATGGCGTCGTGATCCCAGGGAGATTGTTTACTCTGGCTCAGACTCGAGATTGCCTTGCCTGGAACGGTGGTTGCTTGTCCAGCAATAAGCCTGACGAGCGATTTCTGCCAGGACCAGCATGTCACGGCCTTTAAAGCTGTTGCTGTCCTCGACTTGATCATCCTTTGTAAAAGTGCGTGCGAAGGTTACGGTTAGATAGGTTCCGTGTTCTCCGTCGTTGCGCCAGATGGTCGCTTTGATTGCTCCATCGCGAATGACTTTCAGAGGTGAATTTGGTTTGTGTTCCATCTTGAGTTCCTTTCGTTGATTTTAGCTACCCGTTCCCGTGGCCGGGAATTAAGCGGCTGGTTCGTCTCCGTAAAGTCGTGAACCGACCTCGCAAAGAACGATCTGTTCCGAACTTTGCAAGCGATCGTCCGACGGAGAGACAATAAGAATGCCTTGTTCCTGCCATGCGCGTCTGCGCAAGGTCCCGAGCTCGTGCTCACTGAGATTTGAATCTCCTTGCCAAGGATTGAAGGCGTTTTGATACCGATAATCGACGCTCATTGGTCACCTCCTTCGTCGTGATTGCGAATGCACTCGCGGCGAATTTTTTCCATCCGGATCGCTCGCAGACGGTCATGAACCATTTGTGCGTTGTCCATGATGCTTCGGGTTTCTCGGATATAGTCCTCCAATTCTCCGTGCGTGACATCCAGCAGGACGTCAGCCTTGGTGCCTGATAAATCCTCATATTGAATCCTGTTTCTTTCCATCGTCTTTCGACCTCCTTTTTTGTTGTGATGAGGTAACTATGCTTTAGCCCGGGGAGTGAAGTCGTTGTGCTGGGATGGTGCTCGAGTGGTGCTGGCGTGGTGCTGGCGTGGTGAAACGGACGGATAGAAAGTCCCGAAGGGCGAGTAGTAGGTGAAAGGCGTGGTGAAGAGGGTGAGGGACATACCATGGTATGTATCGAGTACTCTACAACCCTAGGCTTTAGTGGGATTTCGCTGCGCTGCACTCAAAACCACTTGACCGCCGATTCCGCCATATGAAAATATGCGCGACAAGTAGAGATATGACTAAAGCGTGAGGAACGAATGATATGTTTGGAGAAAACCGAGTTCTATGGGCTCAGTGAATTGGGAGATGATTGGCGAGTTTGTAGCGCCAAGATAAGAAAGTGGTTGGTCTCAGGAAAGTTGCATTCGAGTTTGTGGCTTCCTTTGATGAGTGTTTACAGCCTCAAGGAGTGTCTTGAAGGCAAAGATTTGAGTGTTCAGAGAGAACTTCGGCACTATGAAGGATTTATCCCGCTTTCGCGCCATCAGTGTCAGCGGCTTTATCGCAATGGGGAACTCACCATGCGAGGTTTTCAGAGCTGCTGTGGTAGAGAGCGTTTCCAACTGCCGGACTCATCGGATGATATTCGCGCCTCTGTCGACGATCTGCTGGTTCTCCTTGATGAAAGGCAAAGATTTGAACGGGAGATTGACCTGTCTAGTGCTAACGGCTCAGACATGGGCCTATCCAACGAACCTGAACTGCTCGACTCGGATTTTCGCAATATTCTAGTCGACGGCGAGAGCTACACATTTGGAGTCATTCAGGCCTCTATTCTGCATCAGCTGTATCAGGCCTCGGTTCGGGGTAAGGGGTGGCTGGTAGGCAAGCGAGTATTGCACGATGTGGGCTCTGAGAGTTTCTCGCTATCCAATGTCTTCAAACATAAGCCCGTCTGGCGAAGGTTGATCGAGTCAGACGGTAGAGGGCGCTATAGATTGCGTCCAGACGCCCTCGGGGGCGAAGCCGGTATCGGGGGGGGGCATGGCAGTGCTCCCTATAGTGGGGCGTGACAATTTCTACTGGGGTAAGCCCATTAGTAGCTTCGGTGTGTTTCTGAGTTCATTGGCCGCAACACTCGAGAACGTGACCGTTGTGGCAAAACGAACATGTGTCGTTGTTTCCCACGTCACAGGCGAAGGAATCTTTCATAGGTCGATTTGCCGTGATTTGATTTTCCTGCTTTAGTGAATGAAATGGCAAAACTGACAATAATTGTGGGTCCGGGGGGATCCGGTAAGTCGACATACGGAAGAATGCTAAGCCAGAAGGAAGGTGTGTTTTTCTTCGAAGATGCCACGCTCGTTAGTATGGCTGACAATGCGCAACGGGCGGGTTTTGGAAAAATCACCGAGGCAGTAGCCAGAATGCTGGGTAGCGGGGAGGACTGTATTATCGAGGAATCTCATCTCCTGGACCCGGGATTTCGCAAGCTCTTTGTGAAATTCTGCGATGAACAACTTGCGGGCGTAAATCGGCATTGGGTTTTCTTTGAACACAATCCTCTTGGTTGTATCAACAATGTCCATCATGACGCGTACTCTGAACAAGAACGAGTAGAACGGAATCACGATAGTCGATTTGAGGCGGTACTAAATCAGATCAAGAATTATCAGGTTCCAGCACCTGCAGAGTTGGCTGGTGATACGATGGAAATTCAGCCCGTTTCATGCACAACGAAACACTTCAGTCGCTTGAATGAAGCGAAAACCTGGCTTGCGAATGAAGTTTCTCAATTGAAGAGGGCCGCCAACATGAAAAGAGTTGGCGTAGCAACCATAGAAGAGATTGAACAGCACCTAATGAACCTAGGGGCTGGCAATCATGAGGACAATATGGCTCGGGTCTGTGAAGGGGAACATCGATATAAGATTGGGCTAAGTCTATCGGAATTTGAGTCTTTAACGTTTGTGCAGATTGAGGCGACGGTCAAGATCGCGCCCCCAGGTCGAGATCGAAGGTTGATTGAAGTGGCCAAACGGGCGAATGCTCTTTCTAAGGGGAACAGAATCCTTGAGGGAAACTGGAATTTGGATGAGCTCTACGAAAATACACTGAATCAGTTGGCCTTAGGGAAACCCTGGCCTGATCTTCTCTTGATTGATACGCGATGTGATGATGAGAGTAAATGGGTCGGTGAGGGGGAGGATGCGTGGCGGGTCCAGGATGGCAATCACAGGGCACTTGGTTACATGATGGCCCTCCTCCGCAA
>CAJXVR010000119.1 GCA_913061285.1 uncultured Verrucomicrobiota bacterium
TACGAGATGTAGAGAGGTCTCGTGGGCTCGGAGATGTGTATAAGAGACAGGGCCCCCGAGAGCCCGGTTTTCCCCGTAAGAATACCACTGGCTCAACGGCCCGTTCCCGGTCGACCAATGCCATTGCTCGAGCTGGCGCTCCGGGGTGTGTTGCCGGAAGTTTATCGACCTTCCGCTTGAGTGAACGAATCTTTTCTTGAACCCGCACCTCCAACAACTGAGTTGCCTGATCAAGGGGGATCATTGTCGGAGCCCCATCACGATACATCACCTGCCGAAGTGCCTCCCGATCTGGATCTTCCAGCATTTTCGCCCCCTCCGGTCTAGCGCGCCACTCTTCTTCAATCTCAGAGAACAGTTCGCCGTAGACAGCAGCAAGATCTTCGATGGTTTTCGGCATGGACGCCCGGAGTCGTGCAGCAAGAACTGGATTCAGTCGCTGATGAAGTTCCGTCTCCGATGTCAGCTGAACCAAGAAAGGCCCTGACTCATTTGCTAAATCATCAAGCGTTGACATCTTGAGCCATGGAGTGAATACCGGGTCCGCCTTCGCCTCTAATCCCTTCAAGTAGCTTTGCCAGCGAAAGGCAATCACGGGCCCCAACTTTCGTCTCTTTACAAGATTCTCCATCTCCGAGCGATCAAGCTTACGGGCATCGAACAAGGCCTTGAGATAGTCCCCTGTCTGTTCCCTCGCCTTTGATAAGGCACCTTCTTGGTTTGACGTTCGGTAATCATCCCATTCTGCGGTAATCGCAGCCAACTCCTTTTCATACTCTCTGTAGAGGCTCGAATTCGGATCGAACTCAAGCAGCGGTCGTTCCCTAGGTTCCTGAGAGCTCGCGAAAACGCCATAGAGCGAGTAGTAGTCAGCGGTCGGAATCGGGTCATACTTATGGTCATGACAGCGCGCACAAGAAACCGTCAGCCCCATCAATCCACGAGTCACAACATCGATCCGATCATCAATGATATCATGCTGATTGTTTAGAAACCGGCGCCCCAACGTGAGAAAACCCATGCCCGCCAATGCCCTAGAATCATCCCCTCGATCCATCTGATCAGCAGCCAATTGCTCAATAATGAATTGGTCATAGGGCAAGTCCCGATTGAACGCATCAATCACGTAATCCCGATAGGTATAGGAATAGGGGAATCGACGTTCTTCCTGAAAAACGTAACCCTTTGTATCGGCATAGCGGGCAACATCGAGCCAATGTCTTCCCCATCGTTCCCCATACTGCGGCGAGGCCAACAATTGATCTACCAAGCGAACGAAGGCGTTCGCCGAACGATCGGACTCAAATCGCTCGACATCGTCAATCGTTGGAGGCAATCCGATAAGATCAAAGTAGGCTCGCCGAATTAGAGTGGCTTTATTAGCCCGAGGTGAAGGCTGCATACCCCGTGCCTCCAGCTCCTTCAGTACAAATCGATCCACCGCGGTTTTAGCCCAACGCGGATCATCAAGCTCCGGCAAGACCGGTTCCTTCACGGGTTGAAACGCCCAGTGTGCCTCTCCAGGCTCTTCCGCGATAACAGACTTACCGACACGGGGATCGTAGGCTCCATGACGAATCCACCATTCTAACACCGCGACTTGTTCTGTTGAAAGCTGCTTCCCCTTCGGTGGCATTTGTAGATCTTCATCAACATACCGAATGGCTCGAACAAACAGGCTTGCCTCTGGATCACCCGGCACGATCAACTGCCCAGAATCGCCCCCGGCCTCCCAACCGGAACGGGAATCAAGATAAAGGCCTCCCTTTACGGACGTCGCTCGATGGCTATGGCATTCATAGCAGGCATTCTCGAGTATGGGCTGTACTTGGCTTTCAAAGAATGCACCCGCCGCCCATTCGGTTTCATCGATCTCCGGTGAAGCCGGATTTGCCGTCAGTCCTGGCACGCTGAGGCAGCAAACGAGTAGCGATATCAATCGTTGAGTTCGAAACATTTTTCTCATGGACTCTCGTTGGTTACGCAATGAGCTGGTCAATGACATTACCATGAACATCTGTCAGCCGAAAATCTCGTCCCGCATGCCGGAAGGTCAATTGTTCGTGATCAAATCCCAGCAAACGGAGAATCGTTGCATGAAGGTCATGAACATGCACTTTGTCTCTCGCGGCCTTAAAGCCAAATTCGTCCGTTTCACCGTGCACGTAGCCCCCCTTCACGCCGCCCCCAGCCATCCACATTGAAAACCCCCAGTGATTGTGGTCACGACCGTTGATCTTCCCCGCATTCGCCCCCGGCTTAGGAAGTTCAACGGTAGGCGTCCGACCAAACTCTCCCCCCCATATCACGAGTGTTTCATCAAGCATTCCTCGCTGTTTGAGATCCTTCAACAAGGCGCCAATTGCCTGATCACATTCACTAGCGAGTTTTCGATGGCGAACTTCGATGTCATCATGATTGTCCCAAGGTTGCCCTCGACCATGCCACACTTGAACCATTCGCACCCCCCGCTCGATCAAACGCCGAGCAATGAGCATTTGTCGCGCCTGCGTTCCCTCCCCGTACATTTCACGAATGTGCTTTGGCTCGCGCTCAATATCAAAGGCATCAGTCGCATCCATCTGCATGCGATAGGCTAACTCGTAGGAAGCAATTCGGGCCTCAAGTTTCTCGTCATCATAGCGCTTCTCAAGGTGTTTCTCGTTGAGAAGTCGGAGAAGATCAAGCTGTCGCCGTTGTTGAGAGGTGGGCAAAGCCTGGCTGCGAATATTCTCAATCAGCTTATCCATCCGTCGGTGCTTGGTATCGATATAGGTTCCCTGATACACACTCGGCAAGAATCCCGACTGCCAATTCTGGGACTCTTGAATCGGATAACCACCCGGGCACATGGAAATAAAGCCTGGTAGATTCTGATTTTCAGACCCCAGCCCATAGGTAATCCACGATCCCATGGCTGGACGAATTTGCCGAGCCTCCCCACAATTCATCAACATCAAAGACGGTTCATGATTGGGCACCTCGGCGTGCATTGACCGAATCACGGCGATGTCATCCACGCTTTCCGCCACATTCGAGAATATTTCACTCACGGGCGTTCCACTCTGCCCATATCGTTTGAAACTGAATGGCGAAGCAAAGGCGGCCCCAGTTTTCCGCTCCGTGCGTAAGTTCTCCATTGGAAGTGCTTTCCCGGCATAGCGATCCAGCATCGGCTTGGGATCAAAGGTATCAACATGGGATGGCCCCCCGTTCATAAACAGATGAATTACCGCTTTGGCTTTCTGCGGAAAATGAGGACTCTTTAGGCGTAAGGGATTGCGATATTCCCCTGCTGCCTGGGTATCAACCTGCGACAAGCCCATCGCCCCAAACCCCATACCAACACGCCGAAGAAAATCCCTCCGCGTGCAGATCACATCGTCAGCCGCTGGTTGATGATGATTCATAAATTCGATCGCTCTATTCCGAGTCTTCCGTTTCAAGTCCGTAATCAAGCCTATGGGCCGGAGGCTCCCCACCAGGGCCTTTAAGATAATGATCCATCCAGCGCATCAAACGTAACGAATAATCGTATCGAGCCGCCGCTTTTCGATTTCCATGCCCTTCCCCGGGATACCAAACCAGTCGAGTCGGCACCTTGCCAATCGTTTTTAATGTCCGGAAAAGCTCGAGAGATTGCGAGGGGTGCACACGGGGATCGTCCTTTCCATGTAAAATGAGAATCGGCGTCTGGGCTTGTTCGACATAGTAGATTGGACTCCGTTCCAAGAAGAACCGCCAATCATCCCACGGACGCTTGCGGGCATGCACCAAATACATTTCATCAGGAATATCAGTTGTGCCCTGTTTCGAGATCAAATCACTAATGCCGACAAACATGACGCTCGCGGCAAAACGCTCAGAATACTTTGTCGCACACCAAGCCGAGGCATAGCCACCATAAGATCCTCCTGTGACGCCGACTCGCTTCGGATCAATCATGCCCTTGGCATCAAGATGGTCAATCGCATCCACCAAATCATCAAACTCCTTGCCAGCGTAGTCGGCTTGATGCGACATGGCGTATTGAAGCCCCCTCCCGGTACTTCCCCGATAATTGGGGTAGAAGACAAAATATCCCCCCCGCGCTGCAAATTGCCCCGGCCGGGAATAGCTCGTGACCCAGCCATTCGCAACCCGAGACTCTGGACCACCGTGAACAGCTAAGATGAGTGGATATCGCGTGCCCGATTGATAGTTGAGAGGATAGACCAACACTCCCTCAACCCTCACGCCATCACGAGCGGAGTAGTCGATAATCTCTTGGCGACCCAATTCAACATCGTCAAGCCAAGGATTCGAATTCGTCAGACGACGTACCCGTCGGTGTTCCAATCGAGCCGAAAACACTTCACTCCCATGTTGGGGCATGGAACCGACGATCACCAATCGCTGAGAATCGAGCGAGTAACTCAAAGCAGCTGACACCGGAGCATTTCTAAAACCCAAATTCTCCCAGTCTCCCGAGGTCGCGTTCACTCGACCGTATTCGGTGACGCACCCCGCATCGGAAGCGAATAGCAGCTGTTCATCATCAATCCACTCAATGGAAGAAAAATCAGGGAGATAGTCCTGAGCAACTCGTTTCACATCACCTGAAACAGCGTCGGCAACAAACAGCCGCCCGGGACTCGGATCATTCAAATGCGCCCCGCCCGCGAACGCCACATAACGACCGTTTGGACTCCAACGAAACGGTCCAAGCTTGCCACGATGATCGAGAACAGTCGTCACGGATTCACTCGCCACATCGACAATGTGAATCTTCTGATACATGTAAAAATAATCAGTGAACGGCTGAGGTGCGGCGGCAATCGCGATTCGGCGTCCATCAGGACTCCAACGCGCCGAGAAGACCGCTACATCAAGATTGATACATTTGGCATTCCACTCATCTGCGCCCTGAGCTCGTTCAGCGATCCACACCTGCCCTCTTAGCGGTTCCTCCTCGTAAATCTCCGCATTAAACCCCTTTTCCTTCGCCTTATTCTCTGCAGCCTTTTCCGTCGCCACAAATAAGAAGCGACTGGGATCACTCCAGTGGAAGCTCGACAGCCCTGTTTCATGGGAAAACAACCGTACCGACTCACCACCGTTAATAGGAATAGAGTAGAGAGAGCTGTGCTTATCCTCACCCCGCTTCGCGAGATAAGTGATCGAATTTCTATCGGCCGACCAGTCAATACTCCCAATCGAAACATTTCCCGTAATAAAGGGCCGAGAAACTCCCTGCTGATTGACAACGTGAAGCTCACGCCAGGCCGCTCCGTTCTCGCCCTTGAGAGGATCTCGCGGCACCGAAATCGTGTAGGCAACCTGTCGCCCATTAGGCGAAATCGCTACCTCCAAGACATTTCTCATTTTGGCAGCTTGCTCGAGAGTAAAACCCTGCTCAGCCGAGTGAGTGCTAAAGCCAATAAGGAGCACCCCCAACAAGTTCAAATAGACCACTTTCATACCGAAATTCAGTTCCTCATTGTCCTCCTATTCTCATTAATGTCGAGCTTCCAAGAGATGGCAGCTCCTTTCAGCACGAGATCACCAATTCAATGGCAGGGCTACGATGCATACACACTCTTCTTCCAACCTTGAACTCAACCAAGAAAAACCGCAAAAGCGACTGCCATAGAGCAACAAAACTAGCCTCGACCAGACCTTGAGAAGGCAGGCAAAGGACAGTCATGTGAATCCGGAGAGGGTGCTATCGCATTCCAAGGACTAAAAGAAAGCTCATCCAGACCATCATCGGAGGAGCCTATGCGTTACTCACTTGCCAATGGAGAATTCCGCGGTGCTAAGTTGGGATCAACAAAGACTTGCTGCTCTTCAAACAGACGCAAACGGTTCAACAAGGTTAGGGATATTTCGATGGGATTCATTTCGATGGCACGACGACTCAATCTCGTAGCCACACTAAAGTTCCCAGCCTGAGCCTCAGCAATCGCCCAGGTATCAAGAATCTCCTGCCGATTGCCTCTCCCGGAGAGAAAGGCGGTTCTAGCAAGACGCACCGCCTCTCTAGGGCGCCTCACAGTCGGATCAGGATGAGCCGACAATAAATATGCCAATCTCCGGAGCAGGTCAGGTTGATCTGGATCCCAAAAAAGTGATTTTCGAAGATGAACTATCTCAAGCTCTAAGCGCCCTCCCAGACGGTGAATCACCGCAGCCACCGTATGAACCCGAGCCGAATCGGGCGCAGCTCGAATCGCCTTGTTCAGATGAGTCAAAACCTCCTTATCCTGCCCTCCCCGATCCAGCGTACTTAGTAATGCAAGTCGCATCTTCGCGCTGGTCGGAGCCACGATAATCGCTCGCCGATAAAGGGTCTCAGAATCCTTCCAAAAACGAACCTGCCGCACCGTTAGCGGAATCAAGAAAATCAAAAACCCACTGACTCCTACAATGCAGACGACACGCCGCAAACGTTTGTTGCACCCATTCATTCCACCGAACAGAATAAGCATCAGCCCAACCAACGGAACATACGTATACCGATCAGCACGCGCTTGACCTCCCACTTGAATCAGACCAATCACCGGCAACGAACTCACCAAATACCACACCCATCCGAAGGCAATGTGAGCGTGGTTTTTGCAGCTTTTGTAGGCAAGAGCCGACATACCCACAAAGAAGGATAATCCTATCAGTACAGATACCTCCGAGAACTCGCTCGGATAGGGATAAAAAGCCGCCAGCCCGAATGGAAAACCTAGTTTTAAGAAATAGATCAGATAGGATTCTAAAGCGTTAGCAATACGATACGCCATAGAAATCTCTTCACTACTTCTAACAATACCTAAATCATCCTGGGCAATCACCGTAAGTACAGAGACCGCGGCAGACATACAAATCAAAGGGAGTTTCTCGCGAATCAATCTGCGCCAGGCGACAGCTCTCGGATCCCTACCACTCAATCGCCCTAACGGCCAGACATCTACGAGGATCAAAATCACGGGCAGTGTCACGACCATGGGCTTGCTCATCACGGCGCAACCAAACAAAAACAGAACCGTCAAATACCTATAAACGGTACGCCTAGAAACAAAGGAGAGATACGCATGGAATGTGGCAAAGGCGAAGACGGTACTCAGCACATCCTTTCGCTCACTGACCCAAGCAACAGATTCCACGTGCAAGGGATGCCAAGCAAACAAACAAGAAACGGCAATCGTTGAGGCTACCGAGAATCTCAAACGGCGAAGAAGCCGATAAAGCAGGCAAGAATTCAGGAAATGTAGGGAAACACTGGTGACTTTGTGACAAGCAGCATTCAGTCCAAAAAACTCACAGTCAATTTGATGCGAAATCCAAGTCAACGGATGCCAGTAGCTTATCCCCGAATTTAACGAAGTGAATGCCCACACAATACCCTCGAACGAGAGCCCCCCCCGAATCCATTCGTTGCCCAGAACATAGTCAGGATCATCGAAGCTGACAAACGTGTGATCCAGCACGCCACTGAAAATCCCGAGCGTTCCAAGCCCCCCGACCAAGAGCACGAAACCAAACTCTTTGCGCGAGGCCTCATTTCTCACCGAACTCTGCCCCCACAACTCACTATCCCCCCATACATGTTCACAGCATCACAGCAAGAAGCACGAGACGCCCGGACTCGTTGATTACTTGCGACGGCACTGGACGTCGATAATCGCCCCCAGGTTACCAGCGGTACGGAATGCCACGCCACTCATTCCATACTCACTGATGAACTGGATTGCACCGTTAGCCGTTTATAGTCGTTTCCTGACACCCACTATTCTCACAGTTTGTAGTTGAATAGCTGTCAAACGCAGTAAGTGATGTGACCCCACCGCCACAACAAGTCCCCTTAGCAGTAAAAGAGCAGAAGAAAAGAAACGAGTCGCCCTCATTCCAGTATCCATTCTTTTGACCTGACACGCAGGTCGGGAAGTTGCTGTACGGAGCCTGCATCGTGCAGAACTGAAAATTGATTCCCCAGGGAATCGAAAACCCGCAGATCATCAGGACGTTCCTATTGAGGCCACATCCCTGAACGACTCCGGACATGTTATAGCAGCTCCCACTGCCGTAGGCTTTCATCCCTCCCCCCAATGCCCCAAGAATGGTGACCACGATTGCTACTACTGCCATTTTTCTCATACTATTGTTCTCCAGTTTCTTTCGTTTTATTGACCTGTCCCACTCTGCGCAGAACGTTCGTTTTCTTGCTTCTTGCTCTTTCTCAAGAAGATCGCCCAAAAAAGAACCACTGTTAGCGCTACCCATACTCCGTAGAGTATCGCCTGCCGCGTCGATCTCAGATTGACGGAATTGCCCTTAACCATGACCGGATTGTTCGGATCCAGTTTCATATTGAAGACCTCGCCATTGGCCTTGGTAAGAAACCAATTATCAGACTCAGTCATGAACTGTCTGGGACTACAGAAGCCATTCGGAATGGGATTCGGTGCTGCAGTCCAGCTCAAGAATTCATAGTTAGCATAGGGAATAAAATCTGAACGATCCTTGTAGCGGTTCGACACGGTGAAGTGCTGAAGGTTTCCGTCCTTATGAACAATTCTAATTTGGCGCGCCTGAACCGTTAGCGTCGAAGCTTTTTCAAGAGAATAGCTGACTTGGGTAAGCACTCCGTTTTCGGCAGTGATCGTTCCTTCGATTCTCCTCCCGCCATATTCTGGGGTCGCCTTAGCGGTGAATTCGCTCGTTCCATTCGGCGCGACATTCCCATCAACGAGCTCGAATGTGGCAGGGTCAAGATCATACATTCCCAGCCGAAGAGGTTCGACGGCCTGTCGATAAGTCATCGGAAAATACCGCTGCTCTTGACCGTCGTTCTCAAGATAGACACCACTCGAGGCATCCGTCGACTCAAGCCCGAGCGGATGAAACCGCCACCATCCTTCGCTATCGCGGCCAACAAAGGCCTTCTCCCGAACAGAACTTGCCCAGGCGTCTTGAGGCTTGGAGATTTCCTGAAACATGAAATCTCCGCTAGGCAAGTGCCTGATAGCCACCATGTCGACTGTCTTCTCGTCAGCTCCGCTCAAACGAGCGTTTCCCTCTTTCAATGACTCGAGATAGCGCTCTCCTTCTTCTTTAGATAAGAAGAACTTGGGACTCGAAAACAGGGTCCGGCGGAAAATTAAGGTATCGATGGCGGGAGACTCCCGTAGAAAGGCTGGAAACGACTTTGCATCAAGAGCGATCCCGGTCAATTCTCCGGCCGCAGGTTCAGCACCACTCACAGAAGTGATCGGGCTGCCAAGACAAACGGCAACGAGAGTCGCCGCCCCCAGCCATCCACGAAGGGCTCTAAAAAATCGCGGAACCGAGGGCACGCTAAGTAAGATCACAGTAGTGGAACCAAGAGTAATATAGATAAGAACTGCTATCGCGGCAGGCTCCAAATAGGGAGCGAGCCAAGGAATCCAATCTCCAACCCTCCCAAAGCAAGGACAAGGTTCGGGAATGTGATACCACCAATTCGCGAGCCTGTAGGCAATGAAACATGCCGATAGCCACAGCAACGCTTCTGCCTTGATGAGAGGATTTCGTCCAAGAGCTAAAACAGCGACCAAACTAAGCTCCAATAAACCCGCGGCCCAAAAAACGTATTGGTTCTGAACGCCCAGGAGGGGATTCGTCATATAAAGTATCCTAGTTGCGAACCATAAACTGACGAGCTTCGCTCCGGCAGCCCCTAGCAACATCACACCCGCCCCAAAGTAAAACCACCTGTATATCGGATACGTTGACATCGTCTTTCCTATTCCTCTGTTCACTAAGAATTCGATAAGCCACAATCATCTCGCTGCGGCAAGACGTGTTAAGCATCAACAATACCACCTATACTTCTTTTTACGAATCAGCACTTCGTGTGCCTAACAACAGGTTCATAACTCACTCCGAAAGAACAGTTTAATGCCAACGAAATATTTATTGCCCAATCAGCCTCTTGACTTCACCAATCAAGAACGAACGCCCGTACAAGGCTCTACTAGCCTCTAGTAGCTTTCTACGAGCGTTGATCAGCCCAACACACGAAACAACCGAAATAGTCCCAAGACGAGCAATCGCCCCTTGCACCTGCCGCATCCTGTCCCAGGAACGGAGCCTGTCCCCGGAATAGTGTGTCCCCGAACGGAGCCTGTCCCCGGAATAGGAATAGAGCCTGTCCCTAAAAAGCCACGGATTATCGTCTGAGGAATCCCTCGAGGCAGCCTGGGCGTTCCTCGCCTATTCCCTTGCGTGGAGACCCTTATTCGATATCTTCGGTCGATATGCATCCCTTTAGGAAAACAGCTGCCATCGTCGCCACACTAACAACTTTCGGATGTGTGACGCCTCAAGCCCAAGATCGAAGCGTACCAAACGGTGTCTGGGTCCGCGACGGATTTAAATTAAGTGTCGCGGAAAGCACCATCAAGAGCCCTCGATTTCTTATCAATGGCCCCAATGGATCCGTCTATGTCAGTGTCATCAAGAGCGGTGAGATTAAGACATTGAAGGACAGTGACGGCGACGGTTATTTCGAATCTGTCACGACCTATGTCGACGGATTCTCAGGGAAGCAGATGCTCCAAGGGATGGTTTGGCACGAAGGTTGGCTTTGGTATTCGGAAGTGGAGGGTATCTACAAATCTCGAGATACCAACGGAGACGGCAAGCAGGACGAAGTCGTCAAAGTCATCGGCGATGATCAGCTTCCCGTGGAAGGCGGTGGGCATCGATGGCGAGCATTAGCGATTCACAAGGGCCGGATCTATACCCACGTGGGAGACCAAGGAAATGCAACTGACGAGCCCGTCGACGCAGGAGAACGTAAGAAAATCTGGAGTTTTGCCATGGATGGCTCTGACAAGAAACTCTTTGCATCAGGGATTCGAAACACAGAGAAACTCGTCATCCGCCCCGGCACGGACGAATTGTGGGGGATCGACCATGACATTGATCGTCTCGCCCTAAAATGGGAAGCCAAGAACGCCAAGTTTGGGCAACCAATCACCGATCACAATCCCCCCGCGGAATTGAACAAGTACGTTGCGGGTGGCTTCTACGGGCATCCCTACATTCTTGGGAAGAACATGCCCAACATCAACTTTCTTGATAAGCCCAACCTCATGGAACTGGCATCCAAGAACATTATTCCAGAATGGCTTTTCCCCGCCCACTGCTCTGGCATGGGCATGACTTTTTACACCGGCAACAAGATTCCTGGCGCCGACGGAGACGCCTTTGCCGCACTTAAAGGCGGATGGAATGCGACGAAAAAAACGGGTTATTCAATCGAGCGAGTGCTCTTTGAGTTCGGTCACCCTTACGGCTGTCAAAAAATCGTCAACTTTCTCAAGGACGGAACAGAAATTCTCGGCAAACCGGTCGACTGTGCCCAAGCCCCCGACGGAAGCATCCTGTTCACCGATGATACGAAGCACAAGATCTACCGCCTAAGCTATGTAGGACACTAAAGAAGCCATAGAAGCATTTTTCCAACATGAATCAAGAAGGGGGGCCAATGCCCCCCTTTTTTCGATTTCACCCAATAGATCTTTAGCCGTACCTCAGCAAGCCCCTAAAATATTGCGTTCAGGATAAAGTAAAACATGATCGCCAAGCCTGCTCCGGCCGGAATCGTGATAAGCCAAGAAGCAATGATATCACGAATGACTTTCAAATTCAGGCTTCCGATCCCTCGTGCAAAACCAATTCCCAGAACCGCTCCGATCAATGTATGAGTCGTGGAGATCGGAAAACCCATACGACTGGCTAATACAATCGTTGTGGCGGCACCAATGTTCGCGGCAAAGCCCCGGCTCGGGGTAAGCTCGGTGATTTTCTTTCCGATAGTTTCGATCACTTTGTAGCCCCACGTCGCCAACCCAACCACAATCCCCACGCCTCCCAACATCAAGATCCAAATCGGCACCTGGGACTTGGCAGCAATCTCACCTGTTTGGACAATATCAACAATGGCAGCCACGGGACCGATCGCATTGGCGACATCATTCGCACCATGGGCAAAGGCTAAGAAACAGGCACTCAATATCATTAGAAAGCCAAATATGCCCTCCACCTTTTCAAACTCAAAGAGTCGACGATGCTCCCATCGCTTGGCTGGAATTTCTGATCCTTCAACCAATGCTGGCCTGAGCTCGGGATCTTCCCGGTCTTTACGCTGAAACGGAACTCCCTCCTCTTCCTCTCCGGTCAGTTCGATACCCTTCTCTTTCCGCTCCTGCTCGTTCTTAATCTTCAGTTTCTTTAGCCAAAAGACGGCAACCCCAAAGAAAACAGACCCAACAAGAAACGAGACAAGGGCCGCGCCTTTGAGGTCTAGATCAAGTTTGAGATTCTTCAGCCCCTTGAACACCATCACCATCGAGAGCACAAAGCCCACATAGAAAACCAAGTAGGGTGTGATCTTGTACGCCTGCCGAAGCGGATGTTTCTGATCAATGATCTTTTTCTGGATTAGCCTAAATACTAAGAATGAGACAACCCCCCCGCAAAGAGGAGAAGTCACCCAGGACATCACAATTTCAAAGACCTTCTTCCAGTTGATAACATCCATGCCTCCGATGACGGTCCCAACGCCAACAACGGCCCCCACAATCGAATGGGTCGTTGATACTGGCCACCCAAAGTAGGTCGCAATCTGCAACCAGACTGCAGCTGCTAGCAGAGCAGCGAGAAAGCCCAATACCAACTGAGTCGGCTCAAATACCGAAGGATCAAAGATTCCTTTCCGTACGGTATCCGTAACGTGCATTCCAACGAGCACAGCTCCCGCCAATTCCATCACCGCAGCAATGATTACAGCCTGCTTGATCGTGAGCGCTCCCGACCCCACGGATGTTCCCATCGCATTAGCAACATCATTCGCGCCAATATTCCAAGCCATATAGAGGCCGAATAAGAGTGCAAGAGTAAAAAAGATTGCCCCGTTGGGGATCACAAATTCTGCAAAAATTGGAATCATCACTTTACCCTATTTTCCTCGAATCACTAAACTAATACCGGTCGCTGCATTGTCAGCGAACTTCGAAATGTCACCGATGATCTCAATGACCTGAGTCCAACTGACCAGGTCAACAGAATCAAAAGCGTCTTGCTCCTGATGTATTCTCTGAAGCAATGAGATTTTTTTCGTCTTGGTAGCGTCCTCTCTCTTCCTTAGCTCAAAGATCAGCTTAGAAATCGTCAATGCATCGCGCCCACTAAATGACGATTCGACCAGAATGATTAGTTTGGAGAATATTCCTTCAGCCAGCTTACAATTAGCCAGAGATTCATCTAGGAACGCGCTTACAGGATTCGTAAGTGATTCCGGAAGAGTCAGTGGGCGGTAAGTAAAGATGGCCGCCAAATCTTCAGCCCGATCGGCAATCGAATCTTGGTGCTCAAGTATGTTGAAGAGTTGATCCTTACTTACCGGAATCAACATTCTCGAAGAAAGATCCAAATGAAGTTGGTCCCGAATCTCGTCTGCTTCTGTTTCCAAACGAAAGATATCTTCAGCAGTCTTCAATACTGCCTCACGATTGCCACTTAAACTGGCATCATAGACGTCTCGAACAAGCGCAACACACTGATACACCTTGGCACTATGCTCTTCGAGAGCCTTAAAAGGCGAATTGCCGAACAAATTCGTAAAACTAGGCGACATAACAACAAGTCAGCGGTGATCCTCTCGCGCTACCAAGGCCAAAGTTCGCCGCTATTTTTCTCTGCTTCTAATTTCGGAACGACTCGCTTCTACACTAGCGAGGTTTTCAAGGCCACGGAATTCCTTTCAAACTTATTCACAGGTATTTTTCCGTTAGGTCTCAAACCAAAGGTTCAGATTTCCCCCTATAGTACCAACACTCTGACGACGTAAACATGGGTTCAAGAGTCAAAAAAAGAGTGGCGCCTTTACTGAGGCGCCACTCTTTCAATTCTACGGATCGTCTAATATTCCTTATCTCGCAATAAAGAAACCCGACGGAGCCGCGGTTCCGATCAGATGTGGCGAAATTGCACCCAAGACCTCAGTAAAGGGACCGTCCAGGGATTCCGAAAACTCCAAAGTGCCGGTAAACTCAATAAGAATGCCACCATCAACGGTTCGCGTAATCTTAGAAATACTCCCTTTCTCCGGCCCTCCCGTCCCAGGAAAATTTATCGGGATTGGCTCGCCAGCACCCATGGCAGAGAGATAGCCACCCGAACCAAGGGCCGTCCACGAATAAGCCCAGTTGACATCAGCAAAAGCACCTTGAAAGTCAACTTGTCTAAAGAACCCTTCCGCCGGCACCGCTCCTGCCCCACTAAGAGCGACACTGCCTTCCGCGGGACGAGGGTCCAACATCGCATCAAAGGTTCGACTGATACCACGCAATTGAGGATCAACGATTTGATTATTGCGATCCCCCTCCGTGAACAGCGGTAGCGCATTCCCATTGGCAATCTCAGTCGCCGTGCTCCCAGCTCCGAAAGCCCACCAGATGTTATTCCGGAAGTCCAGATCCCCAGCACCAACACGCGATGCGCTGTCGTCTTGAACATCAATCCCACGCCCACCAAAGTCCGTAAAGATACTATTGTGGTAGAGCGCTCCTGCATTGTCTCGAATATTGAAGGCTCGTCGGGTCGTACCTGAATCAGCTCCAGCGCCTATAAAAGTTGCATTGTAGATCTCAGGTCGTGATAGCGGGGTCTTAGTATCATCATCAATATCACCATCATGCTCCCCTCCGTCCCCAGAGTCTCCGTCTTGGATCGTGAACCAAAACTGTCCTTTACCGCGAAAACCTTGATCGTAGTCAAAAGAATCATCTCCACAGTAGGATACCACTAGGTAGCGTGTATTGACGGTGCCTCCAAAGAACTCGATCCCGTCGTCCAGGTTCGCAAAGACTTCTACGAACTCGATCGTCGTCCCGCGTCCGACTCCTCCCAAGGTCAAGCCGTTGATCTCGTTGTCGGCCCCGATCAGGGCACCACCGTGGCGGATCGATACATATCGAATCACGCCAGAATTATCCGCTTCGTCGTCGCCTCCGAAGATTCCTCGAGGCTCGGTGATGTCAATCCCTTCAACGTTGTCGGTAATCGGCGTTCCAGATGCGGTGGGACTATTCAATGTCGAACGACCCAATATGATTAAGCCTCCCCACAGTCCACGATCTGTCTCTCCAAAATCCTCCACGTCGGCAACATCGTCGGCCTCAGCGGTAAAGATTATCGGCGCTTCTGCGGTCCCCTCAGCAAATATCTTGCCTCCTCGAGCCACCACCAAGGCACTGGCTTCGGCACCTTCTCCCGCTTTCCCTTTGATCACCGTGCCAGGCTCAATGGTTAAGCTCTCACCTTCTTCAACAAAGACCAAGCCAGACAAAATATAGGTATTGTCGGCTGTCCACGTCGTTGCCTCAACAATTGAGGTGTCGTCAATCTGAACGGTCGCTCCCCGGAGAATCGCCGCTGTCGTCAAGACAAACAAAGCGCTCAGGGTTCTGACTAGGAATGAATTCATTTCTTTGGATTTAACTTTTACTTTATCTCAAGAACACAATCTGTTCATTCCTTAGGTAAATTAAATCGAGTGACACAATAAGTGCAGGACGGTTACAAATCTGTGAACTACAAGATCGCGAATTCTTAGCAGTATAGTTTAAAACTCGTAGCTAATCGACAAACCGAACGAACGTCCCCTTTGGTAAGAAGAGTAGATGTATTCGGGCCCGTCTCCATTGAAGTCATAGGTCGACTGAATGAGCGGATCGAGCAGATTCTTGATAGAGAATTTAATTTTCCAGCGATCGTTCAAACGCTGACTAAGGGTAAAATCAAGCGAATCCACAGGTTGCTCAAAAATATGTGGTGTTTCTCGTTGCCCCACCGAGAACAATCGCTCTCCGAAAACATTGTAAAACAGACTGACGGTCGTTTCAGATCGTGGATTAAAATAGGTTAAATCAAGATTGACGATGTAGGGTGATTGCCCAGCAAGCGGCACACCGCTGTCACCGAAATCAAAGGGTCCCTTGTCAACTTCCGACTCAACCAAAGTAAGATTACCTCCCAGCGTAAAATCTTCCAACCCGGGTCGAATGAAGGCGAGGTTTTTCCTCGCTTCGAACTCGAGCCCATAGACTGTTCCTTGTTCGCGATTCTGATATTGAACCTGGCGATTTGCCGTGGCAGTGGTCTTCTGAATCGGATCTTGTAGCGTCTTGTAGAAGAGGCTGAATGCCAGCACGTCTCCCGGATTCGGAAACCACTCCCAGCGGAGATCATAGTTATCAATCGAGGTTAACGTTAGATCAGGATTCCCAACCAGCGTCTCACGATTCGCGACGTCAAACACGGAGATCGGCGTGATTTCACGATAGGTTGGACGAGCCAGAGTCTTCCCATAGGCAAAACGAAGATTCATGTCGGGAATGATTTCGTATATGAGACCCGCAGCCGGAAGTAATGAAGCCTCATTCAGGGCCGCCGTTCCCACCCTCTCTCCAGAGCTCTGAACAAACAGGGAGGTCGTCTCGTATCGAGCCCCACCAATGCCCTTGAGCTTGTCAATGATTGGCACCTCAGCCATGAGATAGCCGGCATAGACATCCTGCTCACCATCGTAGTTGTTAAAGGGTCGTTCCTCAACGTACTTGTTGAATCTGAATGCGCCTCGACCAGGGTTCTCATAAACGAGGTTTTCCTCGGCTAAGAAGCCACTCGGATCGCCCGTTTGATTCAAATCCGCAAATCGCGGAGAAGAATTACTCACATATTCAAACCGACGCTCCTCGTAGAGGCGCTGCGATCCAGAGTAATACGCACCAAACTTGAGCTCCGCTTCACGCTCGCCCCAAACGTCAAACGGAATGGTATTATCGACCTTGAAGTTTTGATTGTCTTCGGTCACTCCCCGAAAGTATCGCGTGGGAGCCTGATAACCCGACAAGTTCACGTCGACAGACCCATTGGGTCGTCGTTGAAACTGTAGCAGACGGAGATCCGGCTGATCTTGTAGTGTGGACGACAAGGACGCTATCCAATCCAATTTCCAGTCAGCAATCTTCGCAAATTCATGATTCCCTCGAAATTGATAGGTCTGGAGTTCTCGTTGAGTAAACTGCAGCACTCGCCGTTCAAAGGTATCCGGCTCAAGACCAAACAAAAACCCCTCCTGAAAGAGCACCTGATCTTCACTGTTCCGATTATAAAGAAAGTTGAACCCGACTTCGTGGGTTTCCCCAAGGCGATAAGCCGCATTGACCACACTTCCCCAAGACACGGTTTCCACCGCTTTGATGTCAGTCAATTCCATGAACGGCTGAAGCGTATTCCCACTACGCTCGTACCGGCCGATAAAGCCATCATCGTAAAAGGAAAAATCTCGCTGATAACTCAAGCCAGCAAAAAGCCCCAAGTCACGTTTCATCAACTGAACGGTATCTCCAATGGATCCCGAAAAATTATGTTTAAAGAGGCTTGAGTCTTTCGAAGGTGACATCACCGGAGTAAAGACAGAACTCAAAGCAATGATCTCATCTGCAGCCGCGGTTCGACCTTCAGTCGTACGCCCCCCTCCTGATCTCGTGTCATTGACATGAGACTGAGTGTCAATGGAACCTGCCTCGCCCCACTCTGCCGGGATGTCTCGCGTTCCGTCATCGAAGCCCAGAAAATCCGTGCTGCCTCCTTTATAACTCAAAAAGTTATCATTGAGAGACGATTGAGGATTGTAACTTGCCCCCATGGACAATTGGCTCGTGAACTCAGGCGGAAACGACTTCGTCACGACGTCCACCGACCCGCCAGAAAAACTTCCTGGCCGGTCTGGAGTAAAGGTTTTCGTGGTCACAATACTCTTAATCGCGCTCGCCGGAAAAATATCCATTTGAACCGCCCGCCGATCTGGATCCGGGCTTGGCACTTCGGCACTGTTCAAGGTCGTATTGCTATATCGATCCCCGAGGCCACGGATGAAAACATATTTTCCGCCGACAACCGAGGCACCGGTCACTTTGGTCATGATCTCCGCGGCATTCCCCGCGCCAGCACGGGAGAAGAAATCAGCACCAATCGAATCGGTCATTGCTGCTGCCCCCTGCCGATCGCTCAATAGTGCCACACTCTGGTCGACAAAGGGTTCGGAAATCACCTCGAAGGGCTCCATCTCATAGAACGAAGGCTTCATTTTGAGATCTGCCTTCGAAGTTTGACCAGCGATCACCCGGATGTCGCTAACCGTGGCACGCACATAGCCCGATTTTGAGTAAATGAGGATATGATTCCCACCGGGAACCCCCACAAGTCGAAAGCGACCAGACATGTCCGTGGTTGTCCCGAGCGTCGAACCACGCAACACCACCGTCACACCAGGAACGGGTGTTCCCTCCCAGGAATCAGTCACGGAACCGGCAATGGTTCCTCCCTCCGATTGAGCGAGAACCGTTCCAGCATCCCAAACCAATAAGAGAAACAAGGCTAGAATTCGAACACCAGTGAATCGAAGAGTTTCAGCACAGCATCGAATGCTGGGTTTTAATTCAAGGTTCATACCCAGAGTCTAAAAGTTCCCTACCAGAACGTTGAAATCAGCCTGCAGACGCTCGCGCCACTCGCTGTACAGCATCTAAATACTTCTGCACATTATCCCTTGGCTTGACCTTCTGTGCCTTTTCAAGAAGTTCAAGCGCCTCAGAATACTCTTGCTGCCGAACCAAGAGTTGGGCGTGCTTTAACCAGGCATCCGCTTCAAACCCACTAATCTTAGCCGCCATTTCATATCGAAACACTGCTTTTTCTTTCTGGCCTTCCTGGGAATAAAACTCTCCAGCCAGGAGCAAGGCCTCGCCATCAAGTGGGTTTTTCCCAATGATTTGCTCAAGAACGGCAAGCGCTTTTTCCCCCTCTCCATTAGCAATCGCCACCTTGGATTCGAGACGGAGGAGTTTCGCCTCCTCCTCATCACTCATGGTCTTTTGATGAAGCGCTTTGATCTTAGAGAATAAGACATCAGCTTCTTTCCACGCACCACGACTGACGAGAATCTCCGAAGCCCGAAGGGATCGGCGAATATCATTCACCCCATCCTTTTCGATCGCATCTAGGTAAACCGGCAGGGCCATTTCCAAGGATTCATCCATCATGTAGATATCTCCCAGGAGCATCAAATTCGCCAACGACGCTTTGCCAAGTTTCCGCAACATTTCAAAGTTGATCGCGGCCTGAGCATTATCCTCCATCTGAAGATAAACATTTGCCTGCAAGGACCACAAATTGGCACTCTCAGGATTCTCAGCCAACACCTCATCCAGCAACGCGACTGCTTGAGTATAGTTAGAGCGAGCAATGTAGCTCTTAATCAATCCTAACTTCCAATCTTGATTATCCGGATCGAGAAGAATCGCGTTGAGATAAGCGGCCTCCGCCGACAGCGACTTGCCTTCATTGAGGTAGGAGTAGCCGAGCAAACCATAGATGCTCGCATCGACAGCCCCCAGGGTGAGCGCCTTGGTTAAAGATTTCGCTGCTTCTCCATAGCGTCCTTCTTGGGCGAGGGCAAAGCCCATGTTTCGGTGCGCACGACGAAAGTCTGGGAATTGGGTAATCGCCAATTCGAACTGCTCGATTGCTTTTGCCGCTTCCCCTTCTTGAAAGTAAAGCGCCCCCAAGGTGTAGGGGAGAACCGCACTCGAGGTCGGCGTGATCATCTTTTGTAGGCGGCTCATCGCCTCGGCTGGATTCTCCCGGATCACCTCACTCAATTCCTTGAACGCCATCTGTTCGTCGGGAGTTTCAAAGCGAGGCTCAATCTGAGTATTGAAACCGTAGCTCGCCATGAAGCGCTTGACGAACTCAGGATTGTTCCAGAACTCGAGACGGGTTTTCTCGTCCAAGCTTGCCGATTGAGTATTGAGCACCGATAGGCTCAAAAACATTGCAACGCCGCTAATTCTAAAGATTTGAGGGAGCAAAGTCATAACATTCACTTTTTTAACGGGTCAGTCGAAAGGCAATCTGTTGACGGATATACGAGCGAACGGCTTTTCCTTCACGCGTTCCCGGTTTGAATCGCCACTTTCTCACGGCAGCAAGCGCTGGCCGTTCAAATTCAGGTCGGCTGGAAGATTCCACGCGGGGATCTTGAACTCGACCATTCTCATCGAGAACGAAGAGCAAAACGACTGAGCCCTCGATCTTGGCCTTCAAAAGTTCGGGCGGGTGACGAGGGGCCACTTGGGCCACGGCCTGAGGGCGTTGATCCAAATCAGCAATATCGAAGATTGCCACATCCTGAAGCGCCTGTTCCCCGCCAAAATCTAAACCTCGACCGAAGGCTCCTCCGGTCCCCGCGCTGACATCAAGGTCAAGGTCTGTCTCTTATACACAT
>CAJXVR010000120.1 GCA_913061285.1 uncultured Verrucomicrobiota bacterium
TTTCGCAACGGCTCCGAATCCATCCGTCGAGATCCGAGTGACGCTCGAAAACTTAGCCCCTGAAAACGGCACGTTTTTGACACCGCTTTGGGTGGGGGTTCATGATGGCACTTTCGATTCTTATGATGGAGGATCGCCTTCTTCTCCAGGGGTTGAACGCATCGCCGAGGACGGCAATCCCGCAGTGCTTTCAGAGGAGTTCCAAAGTGCTGGAGGACAGCTTGAGGCAGTCTTGAACAGTATTGGACCGGTCGGCCCAGGGAAGGCAGTCTCGGCTCGCCTTTGGCTTGATCCTAGCGCGGCGTCTCACGCATTTTTCAGCTACGCTAGCATGGTTATTCCGAGCAACGACGCTTATGTTGCCAACGGAAATCCCACCGCACACGCCTTGTTTGATGAGAGCGGCAACTTGATTGAACAAGAGATCATTATTCTTGGTTCGGACGTGAACGATGCAGGCACGGAAATTAATGACGAGCTTCCTGAAAACACCGCCTTTTTTGGGCAAGCGGCACCGAATACCGGCACCACGGAAAATGGCGTCAATACTGATCACCCTGGTTTCAAGCCCGTGAGTGAGGGCGGCATCCTTGCTGATCCAATGTTCGCTAGTGCCGACTTCACGCAGGCCAACTATCAAATCGCGCGGATTCGAATCGAACGAATCGTTCCTCACCCCATTGAAGTGAGTGTGAGTGTCGAGAGCCTGGTGCCAGAAAATGGCACGTTCTTAACACCTCTTTGGGTAGGGTTTCATGATGGCGGATTCGATTCCTATGACGGTGGCAGCCCCTCTTCTCCAGGGATCGAACGAATCGCCGAAGACGGCAATACGGCTGTTCTGGCAAGTGAATTCTTTTCTAGCATGGCAGGAAATATCGAAGGCACATTGAATGGCATTGGCCCGATCGCTCCCGGAGCTAGCCCCTCCAAACGTTTCACTCTTGATGCCAACGCTCTATCGAGCCGTTACTTCTCATATGCTGGCATGATCATTCCGAGCAATGATGCCTACGTAGCAAACGGCAATCCATTGGCCCACCCCATCTTTGACGGTCAGGGCAATTTCCTGGGTGCGGAATTTGAAATTCTAGGAAGCGCCATCAATGACGCAGGGACGGAGGTCAATGATGAGCTCCCCGCCAACACCGCTTTCTTCGGGCAAGCCGCTCCGAACACCGGAGAAACAGAAAATGGAGTCAATACCGATCATCCCGGGTTCAAAGCTGCCGCAGACGGTGGTATTCTCGCTGATCCCATGTTCGCCAACGCCGACTTCACGGCGAGCGACTACCGCGTTGCGCGCGTTCGGATCTCTCGGGTTGTCCCCGAGCCGATCGAGATCGAAGTAAGCATCGAAAACCTTGCCCCCGAAAACGGCAACTTCTTAACGCCTCTTTGGGTTGGTTTTCACGACGGTGGATTCGATTCCTATGATGGCGGCAGCCCCTCCTCTCCAGGCATTGAACGGATCGCTGAAGACGGCAACACTGCCGTACTTGCAGGTGAGTTTTTCTCCTCAGCAAGCGGAACGATTGAAGGCACACTCGCAGGCATTGGCCCCATTGCCCCGGGAGCGAGCACGACGCAACGATTCACCATAGATTCCAACTCGTCGCTCAACCAGTACTTCAGCTACGCCTCAATGGTTATTCCAAGCAATGATGCCTATGTCGCCAACGGGAATCCTACCGCTCACCCATTGTTCGACGAAAACGGTGAGTTTATCGGAGCAGAAATCACCATTCAAGGATCAGACGTGAATGATGCTGGCACCGAGGTCAACGACGAGCTTCCGGCCAATACGGCCTTCTTTGGTCAAAGCGCTCCCAATACCGGAGAAACAGAAAACGGAGTCAACACGCCCCACCCTGGTTTCAAGACAGCGGATCAAGGCGGCATTTTAGCAGATTCTCAGTTTAGCAATGCCGACTTTACCGGCGCAGGATATACCATCGGAAAAATCACCGTCCGCCGCGTTCAAGCTAAACCAACCCTCGTTTCCGTGACCTTCAGGAACGGGGCACCAGAGAACGGGACCTACCAGACACCAGTCTGGATTGGGGTGCATGACGGCAGCTTTGATCTCTTCGATCTAGAGAGTCCCGCATCAGAAGCACTCGAGCGATTGGCCGAAGACGGAACAACCGGACCGATCAGCGATCTGTTTACCGTCAGTCAACCCAATGGCACGCAGCTCACAGTGATCAGCGGTGGGGCTATTCCTCCATTTGCGCCCGGTGAATCTGCCAGCATCACTCTCGAGCTCGATGCGAACAGTCCTCAAGATCGATATCTCAGTTTCGCCTCCATGGTTATTCCTAGCAATGATGCCTTCGTTGGCAACAGTGATCCAAAGGCTTACCCGATCTTCGATGACGAAGGAAACTTACTACGAGATCGAATCATCATATCGGATCTACGCGTTTACGATGCCGGCACCGAAGTGAACGATGAGATTCCAGAGAACACCGCATTCCTTGCCCAAAGCGCGCCCAACACGGGTGTCACAGAAAACGGTAATGTCACAGTTCACCCTGGCTTCAATGAAGCTGGTACAGGCGGAGTCCTCGATCAGGAATCCTTCGTCAACGCGAGCATCAACGCCCCCGACAGTCAGCCCCTGGAGCTTTCTCTTGGAGAAGGCATTCAAATCACGAGTATTGAGGCGGGCGAAAGCGAAGTCACCATCACTTGGACGGGTGGTCGGGCTCCCTATTTGGTGCAGGCGAAATCGGAAACCAGTGATGAGTCATGGACGACGATCGGGACGACGAACGAGAAGACGATGAGCGTCGAACGGTCCGAGATGCAGCAATTCATCCGAGTGATCGAATCTGCTGCTTTTCCTAGCGAGACCGCCCGGTTCTCAGTTCAATTCAACGCCCAATGGAGTCAAAGCCTCCATCCCACCGACTTTCCGGGAAACCCTCATTTTTCAGGACTCATCGGAGCCACTCACAATAGTGAAGTGAGCCTATGGGCACCGGGAGGCATGGCCACACCTGGTATTCGAAACATGGCAGAAACAGGGGGCAAATCACCGCTCGATTCTGAAATCAGAGCCATTCAGGAAACAGGGTCGGTCGAAAACCTACTGTCAGGCGGAGGAATCGGTCGCTCACCAGGAAACGTGACGCTGGAGTTCGATATCAGCCAGAGTCATTCGCTCGTCTCGCTGGTCTCGATGATTGCTCCTAGCCCAGATTGGTTTATCGGGGTTCACGATCTCGATCTCCTGGTTAATGGCGACTGGGCGGACGAGTTGATCGTCAACCTCGAACCCTACGATGCTGGCACCGATAGCGGCCCGAGCTACACCTCATCGAATCAAGCAACCAATCCCCAAGCGCCGATTTCTCGGGTCACGGATGAACCGCTTGACCTTGAAAGCAGCCTCGCGCCTCTTGGGCAGTTCATCTTCACGCGAATCGAATAAGAACAAACTCCGCACTTGAGTCAGCGTGAGCAGGCAGCGATACTCTAGGGAACGGTAAAGAAGTCATGTTAGAGCTTAGTTTCGAAGAAATTGTCGATAAGCACTACACTATGCTGTACCGCTTCGCCCTCACGCTGACTCATAACGAAGCCAACGCTTGCGATCTAACCCAACAGACCTTTTACAAATGGGCGACCAAAGGGCATCAGCTTCGCGACAAGAAGAAACTCAAAGCCTGGCTTTTTACAACCCTGCATCGTGAGTTTCTGAGCACCAAGCGTTTTGAAAAACGACACCCCCACTACACCGTAGAAGTCGTTGAGTCAGAACTCCCAACCGTCACGGCAGACATGGTAAGCCGTATCGATTCCGGCGTTGCAGTACAAGCCCTAGAGCGTATCGAAGAACACTTTCGGGTCCCCCTCGTCTTATTTCACTTGGAGGACTATTCTTACAAAGAAATCGCCGAGATCCTCGAAATTCCCATTGGCACAGTCATGTCCCGGCTCTCACGTGCCCGGAATCAGTTGCTCAAAATACTCACGGACTCGGAGAAAGAGTGTGAGTCAAAGATCATTTCGTTAGCTCAACAGGCGAAGAGCCAAGGACAGTAGTATGGATAAGAACGAAGCAAAATACCTCCTGCAGTCTTACCGACCCAATGGTAAGGACGCCGAGGATCCCCACTTCGAGGATGCTTTGGCCCTGACCCAGAACGATCCCGAAATGCAAGGATGGTTCTCTCGCCAACAAGGGATCTCCCTGGCTCTTGATAAGAAACTTCAGGAAATCCCTGTCCCCAAGGACCTCAAAGCAAAGATTCTCTCAGGTAAGATGGAGCGGGACAACCCACGCCATTGGTCTCTGGGTCACACACTCGCCGCCGCCGCGATTATCCTGATCTTGCTGACGCCCGTGGCCTACTACGCCAATCTATTTCAGCCCAGCGGACCCCGCACCTACGCCGCCATGAAACTCGATATGGGAACATATCTCTCTCGATTCTTCGTGTTGGAGATGCAGAGTGAGAATATGGATGAAATTCAGTCCTATCTTTCAACAAAGCATGGTTTCACTGACTTCAAAGTCCCCGAGACCCTTTCCAATTATCCCGGGATCGGTTGCCAAATGATCGATTGGCATCAGCAGTCCATCGCGCTGATCTGTTTTGTGGTGGATGACGAGGTCGTGCATCTCTTCATCATGGATGCTGACGAATTCAACGATGAACCAGATTCACTGATTCCGGAGTTCGAGCAGGTGAATCGATGGGCCACCTATGCCTGGACTGAAGAGCCCAAGTCCTATTTAGTTTCCACCCTTGGAGACGAAGCATTCCTAAAACGAGTTCTCAAACCGAAACGCCCGTTTTAGGTCTGATCCGCTGCCCAGCGCATCGCGCTGGGCTCATCCGCGATTCTCGGATTTCCGCGCTTGTCTGGTTTCGCCAAAGTCCTAGACTTGCGCGATGGCAAATCTGGGCATTAGCAAGCTATTCGAATGCTTAACCGATGCCGAATTGGCAATGCTATCGGAGACAGTCGAAGCGAGGCAATTCGACACAGGAGAAGTCATCTTTCGTGAAGGTGACATCGGTGACGGCATCTACGTGGTCGCTGAGGGTACCGTGTTGATCTCAGCCCTGCTCAACAAAGAAACACGCTGCGATTTATCCAAACTGGTCACGGGAGATTTCTTTGGCGAAATGGCCGTGATCGACAGTGGTCCACGATCGGCCACCGCTTCCGTAATTCTTCCCACGACGGTTTATTTTATCAAGCGAGACACGATTCTCAAATTGCTGGAAAAGTCCCCAGCTTTCTCACTTTCACTCATCAAACAGGTCACCGGACGAATTCGCGAGTTCAATCACAAGTACGTCGAAGAAATCCTTCAATCCGAACGACTCACCCTCGTCGGGCGCTTTGCTCGATCGATCGTTCACGACTTCAAGAATCCTCTCAATGTGATCCGCATTGCAACGGAAATGGGCGCTATGGCCGAGGCGACTCCGGAAATGCGCAAGATGGGGAGCGAACGGGTATGCAAACAGGTTGATCGCTTGAGCAACATGATCAACGAACTGCTTGAATTCACCCGAGGTTCGCATACCACAGTCATCATGTCCCCTTCGAGCTACCGTCGGTTCATCGATCAGTTCGTCGAAGAGTTTCAACCAGAGGTTCGCGATAAGGGCTCGGAACTGATCCTCGAGAATACTCCCCCGGATATCGAAATCTATTTTGAACCACAGCGTCTTTCCCACGTGCTATCCAACCTCATCAACAATGCCCTTGATGAGATGTCAGCCGGAGGAAGCCTTCGGATTCGGTTCAAGGAAACGGCGACACACCTCATTACCGAGATCGAAGACGAAGGCAACGGAATACCTCAAGAAATCGCCGCTCAACTCTTCGATGCCTTCACCACCTACGGAAAAAAACAGGGAACGGGCCTTGGATTATCCATCTGCAAGCGAATCATAACCGATCATCAAGGAGAGATTGAAGCCCGGAATAGCCCCAAAGGGGGCGCGATTTTCTCCTTCAAGCTCCCACTACAAGCGACCAAAACCAAAGGGAGTGATAACGGAGCCTAAGGCAATTGTTCGACCTGATTGGTCTTGGCAATTTCACGCCACTTCATCGCCGGATCCAGATCGAGTACGTTGCCAGTTTTCCAGGCCTGTTCTTTGAAATTGAGAACGAGTGTTCGCCCCATCATCTCGACCTCATGACCAAAGAGATCCAAGGTTAGCGTCCCGGGCAAATACGTGGTGTCGAAAAAGACGACCTCACCAAAAGGCACCTCCGTACCGGGCCCGGTAAACTTAACGGTCTTGACCGGTTGCGAGACCGATTCACCGATCACTCGAAGCGTCACGTTGGTAATTCCGAGCGATTGTTGATTGATGACGAGATTGGGCGTGCCATCCGCCTCCGTCTTGAAAGTAAGCTCCCAAGGCCCCTTGTTCAGTCGCATATAGCTGTCGCAACTGTAAAACGACACGTAACAGAGAACGGCCAAGCCAAACGCGATTGCGAAGTGCTTCAAGATTCCCTCTGATTTAGATTCACCGTAACGACTGCTCATGTCGCGGGCAATGTGGCATGAAGAAGCAGCCGAGGCAAGTTTTGAGCCGCAATGAGACAATTGCCGAAGCTCTCCCCAACCAATATGCCACGTTGTCTAGGCTTTGCGAATCCCATGCTTCTCAGCGTAGGCAATCAATTCCACCACATTCTTCAATTCCAGCTTCTTCATGATTCGGTAGCGGTGGGTTTCGATGGAGCGCGGATGGAGTTTTAGGGCCTTGGCAATCTCCTTGCTCGTCAGGCCCTCTACAACCAGTCGAATCACATCCTGCTCCCGTCGGCTCAAGATCTTAGAAAACGCAACGGGATCTTTGGCCAATTGTGAACTGACCTGCTGAACAATGGCAGTGAAGTAGTTTTCCCCTCCGGCTACCCGTTGCATCGCTTCCTCCAGAATATCTAAGGGTTGATCCTTTTCGACATAGCCATGAATACCGACCTCCCGGAGCCGGTTGATCGTGAAAGGATCCTTCAGATTCGTCAGCGCGAGAACACGCACAGATGGCAGTGCCTTGAGTAATTCCTGAGCCATGCTGATTCCATCGAGCTCCGGCATATCAATATCCGTCACCACCAAATCAGGGTGCAGACGCAGACAAAGAGCCCGCCCGGCATTCCCATCGGCACAATCTCCGAGGAGCTCGAAGGCAGTGTTCATCTCCAAGGTCTTGACCAAGACGTTTCTTAGCAATTCCTGATCCTCGATTAGTATCGTTCTAATAGGTGTCATCTACGAAGTAACGTGCTCAAATTGCGAGGGCGCAATCGGCAATGAAAAACTAAATTCACTTCCGAAGTCGGGTTCGCTATACACCTCGAGCTGGCTCTCGTGGCGCCGTACCATTTCTTGACAAAGTAACAGCCCGAAACCGGAGCCCTGTTCTAGCTCGAGCGTGGATCGGCTTGTTCCCTTTGCTTTCAATTCGAAGAGACTACGCACCTGAGTTTGAGTCATCCCGCATCCGGTATCTGAAATTGAAATGCGAGCAAAGCCTTCGAGTTGGGATACCGAAAGACTCACACTTCCTCCACCTTCGGTAAACTTCATCGCATTCGACATCAGATTTCGAAGAACCGTCTTCAACATTTCCCGATCGGCACAGATGATTGTCCCTTCCGTCACATCCACATCGATTTCGATCCCCTTCTCTTCCGCAACGGGGCCGTACAATGAGACGACCTGTTGAACGACTGTATGAAGGTCAATGGGAACCGGATCAAACGAAAGTTGTCCGGTCTGAAACCGAGCCCAATTCAAGAGGTTTTCGAGGAGCCCATGCAGCTGTTTTCCGGTGAGATTGATATTATTGGCAAAGCGAGAAATGTCCCTTCCTTCGAACGAATCGGGAGCGCGAGCCATCAATTCAGAAAGACGGATTACCCCATTCAAGGGTGCACGCATGTCGTGCCCAATGATCGAAAAAAGCCGATCCTTCTGCCCATTTGCCTCCGCCAACTGTTGATTTGCCACGCGGAGCGATCCCTCGGCGAGACGGCGCCGGCGAATCTCAACGACGACAAACCAAGTAAAACCAATCGTCAGTACAACTCCCAACCCAAGCGCCATATTGACAAGGAGTGCTTTCTGGTTCGCGAGTTCGGAGATGGTCTGCGGCACCATCACCTTCATCACAACCTCCGCTTCGGAGTAGCTTCCTCCAAGCGAACACATCACGACCGTTTTAGCGGCTCCCTCAGGACCCTTTTCAGGACCGGGCAAACGATGGTACTGCGTGGCCTTGAAGATGCTCAGATCCAAATCAAACTCAACCACCTCCCACTCCCCGAACGACTCGTCCTCCCAAGCATTCAGATCATCGAACAGCTCGTCTCCCTCAAGCGAGATTTCCTCATCTATTGTCGTATAGACATCACTTCGTCGCAGCCGTTGTCCCTGCCCTTCCCAAGAACTATCCCGGCGAAGCGACACGAGCGAATAAGTAGTTCCTAAGGCCCCTTCAAACTCTTCGAAATGCCTTTCAATCCGTTGACCAAGCAAAACCAGCCCTAGAGATTTTGACTCAGGCGTTTCAATATCGTAGATCTGATGGGCGGCACAAAGGTACACCTTTGAATCCAAGGCGATCAGATCGATTTTTGCTGTCCCCCGTTTTAGTTGATAGGGAGCGATGATCTCCGCGAGCAATTGGCTTGGTTCAGGAGCAAGCTCATTCTCGCCCTCGATCCCAACGTCGTACCGTACGCCTGCCACATACTCGCCATTCGCATCAAACAAAGCCGCGAAATCAAACATCAGGAACTCAGCCGTTACCGGATCAAAATAGTCAGTAAGGAAGGCCGGCCCTGGGTCTTGAATAAAGCGGAGTGCTTCTGGGTTGTTCCCGATATCATTCGCATAGTCTCCCAGTTCATACGCCTTTCCCTCAAGGTCAGCTATTGCCCAGCCGACTTCACCCAAAATGTTTTGAGTCTCAAGTCGAGAGAATCCATCAATAATTGACCGCGAAACAAGAAAGCCACAGAAAAGCAGAACGAGCGCTATCAGCCCCCCCAGGGTTCCGATTCGTGAGAATGCTTGCATCCGCGTTTCTGACATGACCGAAGTATCGCTAAGAGCTAGAAGTTCAAAGTCTCGGTTACCTTCCCCTCTGGATTCAACACCAAAAGAACTAAATCGTCAGGAGGACTGATTCGTATCCGAACAAACTGATTCGCCAGTTCTTCTAACGAGCGAGCACTCCGCCACTGGAACCGATTCCCCTTCTGAATGATCGCAATCCCTGACCCCGGGCTGCCCTTTCCTTGGGCTTTCCAATGCACAAGATCATCGCTTGACTCCACGAAAAGCTCTACATCAGAGGCAGAAACCCGAGCGACACCTCCCAGCTGAGGATAACGCTGGCCATCGAAATGGTGCAAGCCATAGGCAGTCTTCGGACTCGATCTCGGGTCTAAGGGATGCGTCATTCTTACATATTCTTCCCAATTTGTTACTCCGTCGCCATCTGCATCTGCATCTGCTTCAGGGGTTTTGAGCCCATACAAGGGAGCCCAGTCACTAAAACGTTCCACTACAACCGACTCAATCCATCCCAGGTGAGTTGCGATCTCAGTATACAATCCCAACGCCCCTTTGGCAGCGCAGCCCTGATTCGAACCACCGGAAACCACTGCAACCAAGCGCCATCTCCCCGCTCGAGTGTCCCTTCCTAACAACGGTCCTCCACTGTCACCGTCACAGGTGTCCTTCTCACCATTGAGATATCCCGCCAAGATTATATCCGAAGGCAAGGACTGGCCGTAGAGGGCCTCGACGTCCACCGAGTCACGCGAAACGATCGGCAGGTCAACCGAACGAAGATCCAGAGGTCGGAAGCCCCTATCTGCCGTTTCCCCCCAGCCAAGCGCTCTCGTCAGCGTACCGGGCGAGATTCGCCCCCGACTAAATGAAAGGGGCAGCGTCGGATGCCCGTGCAAAGGTTCGCTGAGTCGCAACAACGCGAGATCCGCTCCGATCGTCGATTCCCCCTCGGACGACTGAGGATGATAGACGATCTCTGAAACAGCGGTTCTTCGATCTCCATTCGTCCCCAAATGATGGGCTCCTACCATGGCCAGAACATCGGACGACTGCAGGCCAACGACACTATGGGCAGCGGTCAACACCCACTCGGGATGAACTAAGATGCCACCCGAGAAGAATCCGTGGTAGGCCACCTCAACGTCACTTCGAACGAGGGCAACCATCCAGGGATACTGCCCCGCCGAGGTCTTCGTCCCCCCAACAACTGACTTGCTCAATCCGTCATGCCCGTCGCCGCCACTTTCGGCATGAGCAATCTCACAAAAAAACGGCCATGCGATTCCAATCAAGAGAAGCCCTCCCCACAAAGAGCTCATCCCATTTTGTTGCTTTTTCATCTTAAGAGAATCGAAATCGACCTGGGACGCTCAATAGGTGAACGCCCCAGATCCATTGTACGAATTTCCGTGCCTATCTCACTCGTAGAGATCTCGACTGACTACTCGTCCGAACTACCAAGAGAATCGGCTTCCATTTCCCCATCCAAGCTCATGGCCACGTTCATCCTCTGAGATTTCATTGAAGTCCTCATTGAGCAAATCCCAGATCTCGTTCCACTCATCATCATCCTCCCACAATTCTAGGTCTTCGTCCCAAGCCCAATCGTCATCACTCCCGTTTGAGAAATCATCTTCCCAGGTCCAGTCATCATCACCCCAGTCAGCGAAATCATCTTCCCAGCCAGGAACGTCTCCCGAGTCGATGGGAAAATCATCATTCACACCCGGGCCGTTTCCATCAACGCCTCCGTCGTTTGCACCGACCTCGGTGAGCTCAAGTTCGCCAACCATTCCCCGTCCGATCCAATCCAGAAAATAAGAGACTCTCGTATAAATTCCGTAGGCATTGGGAGCAGCACATCCCAAGTGGGAACCGAAACTCACGATCCCAGCGAGCAGATAGCCATCGTCGGCTGCATTTCGAACGACTAATGGGCCACCACTATCTCCATTACAGGAGTCTTTGCCTCCAGTTGAGAAGCCAGCGGGTAACATATCTGCCGTGAGTTCAAAATCGTAGGCTCCGGTAGCATTCGCTGTCTCCAATGAGACAATCGGTAGGTCAACTTCGCGTAGCTCCGCTGAAGGACTGCCCCCTTCCGAAGTCAAGCCCCAACCAATTGTTCGACTCATCGTTTCGGGACTTGCTAACCGCTCACTATCAATCAAAGGGAGCGGTTCAAGATCGGTAACCGCCTCCGTTAACTCAAGCAGCGCAATATCCGCGTCGATCCCATCGTTCTCGGTAAAATAACCCGAATGCGTGATAATCCGAGCGACTCGAATTCTTCTGAATGAAGAACTTTCCCGTAAGTCACCAGAGCCGATCACAACGTCGACATTCCCTGGGATCTCGTTTTCAACACAATGCGCGGCGGTCAAGACCCAAGTCGGCGCAATCAATGTGCCCCCACAGAACTGCGCATCGGAAAGATCTGAGACCTCTCCTGATACCAATCCCACCATCCACGGGTAATCTGCCGGATCCGCCACCGTCCCACCCACGACCCGCAAACTGACACCACCAGGCGCGATCGCTTCTTGAGCGGACGCCCTGAGATCACCGACACTAAGCCCCAGAACAAGTGAGGCGAGGAATCCCAATTCTACCATTCTTCGTTTTGCCTTCATCGTTTTCATTTCCTCCTATTTTGCCATTTCGTCTTTTTCTATTGCCCATTGCATTCTGCAATAACAACGATGGCAAAATCCCCCAAATCACTCCAAACGCCAACCTGACGTTTGACGTGTAACTACGTCAAAACCCTCATAAACAACAGATACGGAACAACTTAAGAACCAAAGAAAACCACTAGTTGTTCCAACGGAACGAAGTTCTCTCGACGCCTCATAATTCGTGGAGGGGCGGAGGTTCTCACGAATTGATAACGTCCCATGAGAGACGGCGGAGTTTCAATCCTCCAATTATAGGGGATTGTTTTATTACCTTCTGACTCTCGGCTAGGATAGCTCGCGAGTATGCTCACGTCGCCGTGAATGAGATTCACCGTGAGGTTAATTTAGGGGGATACGATCAAGTAGACGGGGAGAGTTCGATTCGCGGAAGCGTTAACTTTAGGAAAGGGTCCCCACGAGTGGGATGGACACGGAAATCTATCGGCGACGGGCTTTTTGAGCGATCAGTCGAGCGCCCATTCAACAGCCTCGTCTTCATCCATAAACATCCGAATCCTCGAGCCATAGCGGGTATTACCAAACACACGATTACAGGCATCATCCACTGTTAGCTCACTACAAAGTATAGCCAGTTTGCCCAGGGACGCATTGAATTGGAGCACAATCGAATACAGCTCTAGGCCCCCAAGCTGTTCTCGAACGTTGGTTTCAAGCAATTGAGAATCCACGAGTAAGCGATCTATCCGTTGTTCCTCAATGACATCCGACAAAATCGCCAAGGTGCTCTGCAACATCTCGATGGTCATCTGATTGAAGTCAGCGAGAAGGTCGAGTCTCAGAAAGCGGCTGTTCGTATTGTAGCTAATCCGAGAGTACCTGTCCTGATCCACTACAAACATCTTAGAATCTCGAACTATGGTTGAAGGGTATTGCATCATAACTTAGCCAGATTATTGGTATTCAACGGGTCTTTCAGTGGTTTGATCGAAGCCAAATAATAGATCACTATAGGCAGACGCACAATTGGCGCGTTCACGCCATAGATAGACTAAGGGTGGATAGATGCCGGCAATTTAGAGGAAGCCCAAAGGCTAGTATCGGAAGTATCGCCAAGGAGTGCTAGCAACGAGCTGCAATCCGCCGAAGAGTTCAAAAGAGGCGCTCGCTCACCGCCTTCGCCACCGCAGCACTCAAGCTGTGAACCTGCAGTTTGGCGTAGATCCCTCGAACGTGCTTATCAATAGTATGATAACTCAACCCCAATAGGGCCGCAATTTCCTTCTTGGCATTCCCTTCAGCCATGTGTTTCAGGACTTCCTTCTCCCGCTTTGATAGACGATATTGATCACTCGAAGGAACCGCAACATGACGAGTGAAGAGATTGAGCACAGACCTCGCAATCTGAGGCGTCATCGGCACCCCACCACCCATCGCCTCTCTCACAGACTTCCGAATCTCATCCGGAGAAGCCGTTTTCGTGAGATAGCCGGTCGCTCCCGCACAGAGTGCCTGCATCACCGTTCCGTGATCCTCGTGAATCGTGAGCATGATGAACTCGGTCTTTGGCGACCGCTGTTTCATTGGGCGCAGACCTTCGACACCGCTGAGCCCCGGAAGATTGATATCAAGAAACACGACATCGGGGGCTTCATCGGTATCAAGCGCCCCAAAAGCCTCTTCACAAGAACCGCAGCACCGGGTGCATTGAATACCAGGCCCCATGTCCAACGAGCGAGCGACCGCTTTGCGAAACCCTTCATTATCATCGACTGTCCATACGGAGGCCACTCGATCTGCCTCATTCGTCGATTCAATCTTGGAAGCGCCGTTCATTCGATAATTCTAAAAACTATTGTCTCTGGCACAAGTGGCGCGATCACGCCATCGGCCGCCCCATCGAGTGCCGAAGACGACCGATGCAAATCGAAACAACGAACGGACCTCTTCGCAAGACTGTTTCACAATATCATCGTCGACGGAAGCGAAACGAACTCATTCAGTCTTCGGACTATTGCTGAGATGAGGTCGACAATGCGGTTAAACGGTCAACGAGAGCCTCCACATCCATGAACGGCTCAAAGCCGGTATCGCGCCAACGTTCCGTGACATTCTTATCCAGGAGAAAGGTACCATGAGAGTGCTCAAGATGCCCTAAGCCAAGCCAAGCAGCCCATTGATGTTCCGAATCAGAAATAAGGCGTCCTTGGAGTTTCAAGCGAGACGCGTCCTCCGCTTGAGGAGTGATCACCAACAGCTCAATTTTACGCTCCGCCAATGCTTGATCGAATAATTCAACCTGCGCGTAGCAGTGAGAACAAGCGAGTCCAGTGATATACAGAACCACGCTAGGAGCCCCTCGCAATGAAGCGAGTTCCGCCGGTTCTTCAAGCACTAAGAACTGCCCCATCATTCCGCCGTCTTCATGCTCCATAATATGGCAATGATACATGTAAGGCACCAATGGATCCGAATATCGCTCGAAGTGGGCTATGATACGTACGGTTTCACCCGATGCCACACGAACCGTGTCCTTCCAACCTCGCTCGGCCCCAACGGGTGGGCGTCCGTCTCGATCCAAGATTTGAAACTGGACGAGATGAATATGAAAAGGGTGCATCTGACCACTCCGATTCTCGATCTCCCATATTTCAATGTCGCCAAGACGAACACGTTCGTCAATACGATGCATGTCCATCACCTTGCCATTAATCGGAATCCCCCGTCCGGCTCCTCGTCGGCCACCTCCACCTCTCGCCCCTGCCGCTCCACCAAGCTCGGTCCCTTGGCCTCCATTACGAGCAGGGCCTTGGTCTGAGATCGGGCCTCCCAGACGCATGAGGCGGGTTCTCGTTGCCAAGGAGGGATCGATACGATTGATCGTGTTCAGTTTCTCTGGAAGCGAGTGACTCACTTGTTCTGTGGCCTGTGGACGAATCAACATCAGATTGAAGTCGCCATTACCTGCCCCCTCAAAAAACGATTCTACCGTTTCGAGCATACCTGCTTCAGCAAAACTCTTGAGCATCACCTCACCCCCACTTGAGAAATCCACCACAATCTCGGCACGCTCGCCGGGAGCAAGAATGATCCGTGTGGTCGCCACAGCACGGTTAAGAAATCCCCCGTCCGTGGCGATTTGATGAAACATTCGGTCATCCTCAAACCCAATGTGATAAACCCGGGCATTGGATCCATTCAAGAGACGAAAACGAATCAGCCTAGACTCAAGTTCAAGCATCGCCCCCAAAGTACCATTCACCAAGATCTCATCGCCAAAGGCCGGAGCCTGCTGTCCGCGCCGGTAGCGAAACTGTCCCTCCCTATCAAACTCACGGTCTTGAATGACCAAGGGAAAGTCATCCACCCCGTATTCGTCGGGAAGATCGAGCGAACGACTCGTTTCATCATCAATCCAAAGCATCCCAGCAATGCCTTGATAGGCTTGAGCACCGGTTGCCCCATGAGGATGGGGATGATACCACATTGGACCCGCCTCTTGATCGATCTCAAAACTTGCTGTCCAAGTCTTCCCCGGCAGAATCTTTTGATGGGGAGTTCCATCCATACGAGCAGGCACATGAAGTCCGTGCCAGTGCATCGTCGTCACCTCATTCAAACCATTAATCACTGTAAAATCGACCAGGTCTCCCCGGTCAACCCGAATCGTGGGACCAAGATAGTCTCCGTTGACCCCAGCCGTACGAGTAGACTGGCCGAGGCGAAACGCACGCTTCCCCGGTGCAACTACCAGTCTAAACTGTTTTCGACCGGCAATCGTCTCTCCCCGGAGTTCGGGAGGAACCGTGAGGGGATTGACAAAGGCCGTATCAGCATTGCTCGTCCAGTGAAATAACAACCAATAAAGAACCAAACCACACAGTCCAAGGAGCGGCAACGCGACCTTCCAGGTTTCCGGGGAACAGAAGAATTGCCCAAAACGCCGCAACAAATTCAGGAAGATGTCCTCACCCTTGCTTTTCCCCAACGATTTCTCCGATCGAGCGCGCACGTTTCGTATTCAGTATTGAATCAGCCCCTGTTTCTCACCTAACGCGGTCCGGGATCGAGGTGACTCAGGAGATAACGGATCATATGCATCCGCAAGTGCACAGAAGTACCCTTCCCTCGACGAATTCCGTGATCTCGATTGGGATAACTCATAAAATCGAAAGGTTTTCCCAGTTCGATCAATCGATCCACGAGCCCTTCAACAATCTCCAGATGGGTATTCGTTTCCCCCGACCCATGTACGATCAGGAGATCCCCCTCAAGCCCATCGGCAAAATTGATCGCAGAAGCGTTCCGATATCCTTTGGGATTGGTCTCACGGGTTTCCATATAAATCTCTTGAAACCAGGCGTTGTAGAGATGCGCCTGTGGTTTTGGTGCCACCGCCATCCCAACATGATACACATCTGGGCGCCGAAACATGGCATTGAGCGTGTTGGAACCGCCCCCACTCCACCCCCAAATTGCAACGCGAGATAAATCAACATATGCCCGCAATCGTCCCAGCTCCTTAAGACCTTTCGCTTGTTCCTCTGTCGAAAGGGGGCCGAGGCTACCAAAGACCGCCCGTCGCCAAGCCGCACCTTTGGGAGCCGGGGTTCCACGATTGTCGATCGAAACGACCAAGTATCCGAGATCAGCGATCGCACGGTGGTAATCCGCATGTCCCTTCCCCCAAGCATCCAAAACCGTCTGTGCATGAGGTTCCCCGTAGACATAAACCAGAACAGGATACTTGCGCGCGGGGTCAAAATCAGAGGGCTTGAGCATCCATGCGTCCATGACAACGCCGTCTCCGATATCAAGTTCGATAAACTCGGTCGGACGAGAGATCAGCGCCTTCATTTTCCCTTTCAACTCGCGATTATCCCCCAGAGTGCGTACGACGCGATGGGAAGGAAATGCAACGAGTTCCGTGAGTGGCGGCGAATCAAAAGTGGAATAGGTATGAAAGGCCCACTTGGCATCCGGTGAAAAGGCGTAGTCATGAGTCCCAGGCTGATCTTGAGGAGTCACTCGCTCCGCGCTTCCTTTGCCATCCAGGCGCGTTCGATACAGATATTTCTGGGTCGCATTGCTAGGAGAGGCGTTGAAATAATACCAGCCTCCTCGCTCATCAATCGCCACCCGCTCAATAATATCATAGTTCCCCCGAGTCAGTAGAGTCTCCTTCTGCCCGTTACGTGAGCAAAGATAGGCATGCCGCCATCCATCCTTCTCGCTGATCACAACGAAGGCACGCCCCTCTTGCACCCATTCTAGGCCGGCATTTTTGCGGATACTTGCGACTACCCAGGCTCGATCTGCTTCGTGAAAAAGTGTTCTCGTCTCACCTGTGCCACTTTGGATGAGCAAAAAATCCCGTTCATTCCGGAACCGATTCAGTTGCTCCACTAACAATTCCTGGGAATTCCCTGCCCATTCCACCTGGCCGAGATAGAAGCCTTCCGCGGTACTCGGAATCGGCATCCACCTTAGAGCGCCGTTAAAAACATCAATGACCCCAATCCGTAGCGTCGGGATTTCTCCGCCGACCCGGGCAAACCGCCTTTCACGAACTTCCGGATAGCTCGGATCTCCAGGAATCAGCATCGCTCTCAGTCGCACTTTAGAGCGGTCAACCTGCACGAAGGCAATCTGCATTCCGTCAGGACTCCAACTGGGACGCCCATTTGAAATCGGGCCATCTGGAGGGACATCCGTAAGGGCCGTTGTTTTTCCTGTCTTCAGATCACTAACAAACAGATTACCCTGCCGGGTGTAGACGCGTCGACTCCCATCCGGGGAGAGCCCATCCTCTCTCCTCCGCTCACTGGAAGAAGCTTCACTTAGCTCAGACGCTTTGCCACTGACTACATCATACCTCATCCATTTTGTTCCCCCCCCCTCCGAATCGGGAGCATTCATGACGTAGCTCAAACTGTCACTTGACCATTCAGCTTGCAATGATCGGGCTCGGTACTCAGCTCGCTCATAGATCGCCCTAATCCTCGGTTCTACCGCTTGGAGAGACGCCTCATTTGCCTTCCGAGTAGAAACGTCGGCGGCAACGTTCACGTTCTGCCTACAGCTCAGGATGGCGAATAAAAGGAATAGACTGAGGCGAGCAATCCGGGCACTGAGCGAGTTAGACGAAAACATCTCTCCAGCTGAGTCAATTTCTAGATTCCTGTCAACGGAATGTCGTGATCAAGAAGATGGTAGTATTGAGCATCGCAATTCTCGTTGGAGCCGAGTAGCGTGAGTTGCTAAAAAGACCAGTGATGCGCCCTACTTCGTTCTAAAAACGTCGCTCCGAACCACTGCTAAGATCAGATCGCGAAATCCGTTTCCTGGTTCATTCACCTGATCGACTAAGGTATCGACGATACGCTGATCACCAAACCCCAAGGACCTTCCTGTCCCGTACACGAGCAGTTTCTCGATGAGGCATCGCGAGAATAGGTCCTTCCGTTCAAGAAGGTATCTCTTTAGATCTGTCACATCCTCCAGGACGAATCCATCGGGCATCTCGCCGCGCGAATCGACAAGCGGCCCCCGTCGCGTTCCCTTGCCGATGTTCTTATAGAATTCTTCCTTCAATGGCTCGTCGTTGGATTCAGCATACACCGGATAATGATCCCGCCACCGGCCGACGGGGTCAAAATTCTCCAACACCATCCCTAGCGGATCAATCATGTCATGACACCGAGCACAACTGACATCTGCTTTGTGCGCAGTGAGCAGTTCACGAATCGTGGTCGTCCCAGCCGTATCGGGAGCAATGGCAGCAACATTTGCCGGCGGCTCGGGCGTCGGCAAGCCTAAGACATTTTCGAGCAGCCAAACCCCTCGCAGGATCGGTTGAGTATCAACCCCATTTGCCGTAGCCATCATGACCGACCCCAAGCCAAGTATCCCTCCGTGGCGCCCACCGCGTTCAAAAACGACCTTCCGCATCTGACCGCCTTTGAGGTCCCCTCCGTAGATTTTATTTAGGCCTTCGTTTCGAAAACTAAAACCGGGATCGATAAATGTCTCGATTGGCAAATTCTTTTCGAGAATCTCGGCAAAGAACAACTGCGTTTCTTCAATCAGAATCGTTCGATCGTAATCAAAGAACGGAAGCAAGCGCGGGTCAGGCATGATATCCTTGAGTTTTCGGCTCCCGAGCCATTGCCCGGTAAAATGTTCTACAAAAGAATGAACGCCATCACTATTCAGCAGGCGGAGCGTCTCCTCTGCCAAGATCTTCGGATCCGACAATTGCCCCCGACTAGCGAGTGAGCGTAGCTGCAGATCCGGCGGAGCAGAACTAAGGAAGTAGCTAAGTCGAATCGCTAAGTCCTCATCATCTAAGCGTCCCGCTTGATGCGATCGGTAAAGGAAATAAGGGGAAACCAAGGCACGCCTAACAGCCAAGTGAAGGGCGTCTTCGACCCGAGCGTGCGCCTCTGATTCAAGAAGCGCGTTCGCTCTTGCCGTGTAGTCTTCAATTAAAGCGTCGCCAAGATCTCGACGAAATACCCGGGGAAGAAATTGAGACAACACGCGTTTGATGAATGCCCGATCAGTAATCCCATCGGACCGTGGACCCAGAAAGCGTTTCGTACGCGCTTTTCGAATTCGGGTTTCGTCGTCTTCCACTAGTGCAAGGGGGCCCTCAATAGCAACATTGACAATATCCAAGGCCGGCCCAAAGCGGTGGAGCTCTTCAAGCACATAGGTCTTGATCCAATTATGGGGTGCATCCGAGAGGCCCCCGCCCCAAACCTTTGGCAAGGAATCCAATCGAGGATCGTTGAGGTCAAGATCATCACTCGCCATTGCTGCCTTTGTCGCCTCGTAGAGCTCTGACTGGGTCGCGCCTCGTGCTCCGCCCCGAACTCTTAGCATGGCAGCATAGTAGCGTCGGTCCTTGAGCAATCGGTCCGCCAAGAAATTTGTTGAGAACTCGCGAACAGGCGGATCAGAATACGCTGGCCCGTTCACCCACCGCAGCCCAAACACCTCACTACGATACAACTCAATCTCTCGACTAAAGCGAAGCGATTGGGGCGCGTTTGGGGGAATATCAATTCGAGCCAGTTCCCTCAGGTTTTCAAAGAGATCATAAAACTGCTCGCCATTCTTCCGAGCGTAGACAGCAAGCGTGAATGGCTTTGAATCACGCTCATAGAACATCTGATCCGTCTGAAAACCATGCATTTCAAGCGTAACACGGTAGACTCCACTCTCTGGCGCCTCGAAACGAGCAGGCCAACCGGCGGCACTCGCCATATTTCTTGATGAGGCTAGGCGGTAACGATCCTCAGACAGCCCAGCACCGGCCCCCTTGTCGGTCGTCAATCCCGCAGCGCCAATGTCATAGCGCTTTGGCATTGGCACGCGTGGGGGACTCGCCGGCGGTAAAATTTCATCTGCAATCTTCGTTGCAATATCCAAATACTGTGCCATTAAGGGAGGGGATAAGATAAGGCCCTCGCCCACGCTATCAAAACCGTCTTGTGAATCGTCGGAAGGAAAAGAATTGGGCACCACGAACTCCGACAACCCAAAGAGATCGCGAATCGAGTTCTGATACTCAATCCGATTCAAGCGCCGCAGCACGGTCCCGCCAACCGGGGCATTCTCCGAGAGGCGGGCCTGCAACCAATCAAGG